>CAZXYV010000094.1:0-6882 GCA_964645025.1 uncultured Dehalococcoidaceae bacterium
AGTATTTTTTCAGCTAAGTTCAAGGTATTTCTCCTATAACGATACTACATTATACCCTTCCCCGAGATTCTTCGGTTGTACCGACCGTATCGGGACTCCCTCAGAATGGCAACGGGACTCACATTTTCTTGGCTGCTTTCTTCGCGGACAGGAGCCGGTTGAGAGCATTGATATAAGCCTTGGCGCTGGAGACGATAATATCGGTATCAGCGCCGCGCCCCGTATAGGTAACGCCATCGCTCTCTATCCTGATGAGAACCTCACCGATGGCATCAATGCCCTCGGTGACCGATTTTACGGTGAACTCGGTGAGGGAATTGGGCACCTTCACACACAGGTTAATAGCCTTGTAAACGGCATCCACGGGGCCTGTGCCCAGAGAAGAGCCTTCAATGACAGTCTTGCCGCCCGGGCCGATGAGCCTGACGCCGGCCATGGGGAGACCCTGGTCGCCGCAGGTTACCTGAAGGCGGTCAAGGTGATACTCCTCGGATATCGTACGCTGCTCCTCAGCCACCAGCGACTCGATATCGCGGTCGGTGATGTCCTTCTTCTTGTCAGCCAGCTCTTTGAAAGCGGCGAAGGCCCGGTTCAGGTCTTCATCGTTCAAGCTATAGCCCAGCTCCGCCAGGCGCTCCCTGAAAGCATGACGCCCGCTGGTCTTACCCAGCACGATACTGCTCGAGGGGATGCCCACCGACTTGGGGTCCATGATTTCGTAGGTGACGGGCTTCTTGATGATGCCGTCCACGTGCAGCCCCGACGAATGGCGGAAGGCGTTCCCGCCGACGATGGCCTTGTTGGGCTGTACCGCGAAACCGGTCAGGTCGCTGACGAGCCGGCTGGTCCGGTATATCTGCGTGGTATCGATATTCGTCGTCAGGTTAAAGAAATCGCTGCGGGTCTTGATGCCCATGACGATTTCTTCGAGGGCGGCATTACCGGCCCGTTCGCCGATGCCGTTGATGGTGCCCTCCACCTGCCTGGCGCCGCGCTTGAGCGCCTCCAGGCTATTGGCCACCGCCAGGCCCAGGTCGTTATGGCAGTGCACGCTGACCACGGCGCGGTCAATATTTAGGACGTTTTTAAAGACGCCGTCAATAAGGTCGCCGAACTGGGGAGGCATGGCATAGCCGACGGTATCCGGGATGTTGACCGTGGTCGCGCCGGCATCGATGACCACCTTTAAAAGCTGGTAGATAAACTCGGGCGCAGTGCGGCTGGCATCCATCGCCGAGAACTCGATGTTATCGGTGTATTGCCTGGCGCGGGCGACGGTGCTGCGGGACATCTCCGTGATTTCATCCCGGCTCTTCCGGAGCTGGTAAAACAGGTGGATATCCGAAGAAGACAGGACGATATGGATGCGCGGATTGGCCGCGCCCTTGACCGCGTCCCAGCTATCGTCGACGGCCTTGAGGTTGGCGTGCGTCAGCACGCAGATTGATGGTTGGCGGATGTCCTGTGCAATAAGCCGGACGGCCTCGAAATCGCCCGGGGAAGTGACCGGAAAGCCGGCCTCGATGACATCCACGCCCAGCTTTTCCAGTTGACGGGCGATTTCCAGCTTTTCCTGAATATTGAGGGTGCCCCCCGCCGCCTGCTCCCCGTCCCGCAATGTGGTATCAAAAATAATAACCTTGTCCATATATATGTTCCTCCTTGAGAGAATTAATTAAAGATGGCACCGCTTTATCCCCTCTCCTTTAGATTAGAGAGGGGCCGGTAAGGATGAGATTAATTCTCACTGGTTTAGAACTTATATAGCACGACATAGGTTAATGATTTATTATATACGATTTATTGGAGGTTGTCTAGACCGTAAGCTATTTCTTCGTCCGGCTTCTGGCGGGTTTTTCCTCCGACGGCATGGCGCCGATATTCCCCCTCACCATGGCGACCCGCCCCGTCCGGGCGATTTCCTTGATGCCGAACCCGTGCAGCAGCTTCAGAATGGAATCGATTTTATTTTCATCGCCGGTGACCTCGATAGTCAGCGATTCCGAGGCCACGTCCACGATATTGGCCCGGAAGATATCGGCTATTTCGATAATTTCGCTCCGTGTCGCCGAGGTAGCCTTCACCTTCACCAGCGCCAGCTCGCGGGAGGTCACGTTTTCATTGGTGATATCGAAGACCTTGACCACGTCAATCAGCTTGTCGAGCTGTTTTCTGACCTGCTCCACCATGGCGGTTGACCCGTTGACGATAATGGTCACCCGCGAAAGATGGGCGGTCTCGCTGTGCCCTACCGCGATGCTTTCGATATTGAACCCGCGCCGGCGGAACAGGCTGACCATGCGGTTCAGGACACCGGGCTTATCCTGGACAATAGCGACTAGGGTGTGCTTCGTCGTGGCCATGACGACACCTCTTTCTTCGGTGCTTCGATAAATTCGGAGACAGCCGCTCCCGGCGGCACCATCGGGAACACATTTTCCTCCGGTTCGACCATAAAGTCAATCAAAAATGGGCCGTCGTGCGCCATGGCCTGCTGGATGGCCGGCGCCACCTCTTCACGGCGCGTGACCCGCAGACCGCTGATGCAATAGGCCTCGGCGACTTTCACGAAATCGGGGCAGGATAAAGGCGTGGCGACGTACCTTTTACCGTAGAACAGCTCCTGCCACTGCCGCACCATGCCCAGGTAGCCGTTGTTTATCACGGCTATTTTAACGTCAATCTTATCCTGGACGAGCGTGGCCATTTCCTGTATCGTCATTTGCAGGCTGCCGTCGCCGTCAATCACCCAGACGGTCTTATCGGGGCGGCCCACTTTGGCCCCCATCGCCGCCGGCAGCCCGAAGCCCATCGTGCCCAGGCCGCCCGAAGAGATGAAGGCATTAGGTTCGTGGAAGGTATAATGCTGGGCGGTCCACATCTGGTGCTGTCCCACCCCGGTCACGATGATAGCATCACCGCGCGTGGCTTCGTATATTTGGCGGATGATGTATTGAGGCAGCAGGCTGGCGCTGTCCCGGATGTCCAGCATGGGGTACTGTTGCCGCCACTCTTCGAGCTGCTTAATCCAGTCGATATGCTGCCCGGTTTCAATCATCTTTTGCATCGCCTGGAGCACGGCCTTGACGTCACCTACTATCGGCACGTCGACGCGCACGTTCTTGCCTATTTCCGCCGGGTCGAGGTCAATATGGATAATCTTGGCATGGGGCGCAAAGGCGCTTATCTTGCCGGTCAACCTGTCGTCAAACCTTATACCGATGGCGATGAGCAGGTCGGTACTATCGATAGCTTTGTTGGCGTAACCGGAACCGTGCATGCCGGCCATGCCGTAGCTGAGCACGTGGTTCCCCGGGAAGCAGCCGATGCCCAGCAGGGTGGTGATGACCGGTATCTGGGCGGTCTCGGCGAACTGCTTCAGCTCGCCACTGGCGCCGGAGATAATCACGCCCCGTCCTGCCAGGATAAGCGGTCGCTGCGCCTTGTTTATCAGCTCGGCGGCGCTCTTCAGCTGCGTGGGGTGCCCCTTGGTCGGGATTTTGTAACCGGGCAGGTTCACTTTATCCGGGTAGATGAAATCGGCCGACTCCAGCTGGACATCCCGCGGCAGGTCGATGAGCACCGGCCCGGGCCGGCCCGTCCTGGCAATATAAAAAGCCTCTTTGACGGTCTGGGCCAGGGAAGCCGTATCGGTGACCAGGTAGCTGTGCTTGGTAATCGGTAGCGTAATACCGGTAATGTCCACCTCCTGGAAGGCGTCCTTGCCGATGAACAGCCGGGTAGCCTGGCCAGTTATCGCGACCATCGGTACCGAGTCCATGTGGGCGTTGGCGATGCCGGTCACCAGGTTGGTGGCGCCGGGGCCGGACGTAGCCACACAGACTCCCACCTTGCCGGTAGCCCGGGCGTAACCATCGGCGGCATGGGCGGCGCCCTGCTCATGGCGCACCAGGATATGCCTTATCTGCGGGTATTGAGGCAAGGTATCGTAGAACGGTAGGATATACCCGCCGGGGAAGCCGAACATGACATCGACCCCCTCCGCGATAAGACTTTCCAATATAATCTGGGCTCCAGTCTTTTTCATAAAAAGCTCCCTCTATCCGGTAAACACCGCCCCGGTGCTGGCCGAGGAGACTTTCTCCGCATAGCGGCGGAGATAGCCGGTCTTTATCCTCGGTTGAAAATCGGCCAGCTTCTTCAGGCGGTCGGCGATTTCTTTATCGGTCAACTCCACATCGAGCTTGTACTCCGGGATATTGATATTGATGATGTCCCCTTCCCTGACAGCGGCAATCGGCCCTTTAGCCGCTGCCTCCGGGGAGACATGCCCGATGGAGGCGCCGCGGGTGGCACCGGAGAACCGGCCGTCGGTAATCAGGGCGACATCTTTCTCCAGGCCGATGCCGATAATCAGGGAGGTAGGCGTCAGCATCTCGCGCATGCCCGGGCCGCCTTTAGGTCCTTCGTAGCGGATGACCAGCACGTCGCCGGGTTTTATCTTTCTACCCATAATCGCTCTGGTTGCCTCTTCCTCGGAGTCGAACACGCGGGCCGGGCCGCGATGAGTTAGCATCTCCGGGGCTACCGCCGCTTTCTTGACCACGGCGCCTTCCGGAGCCAGGTTGCCGAAGAGCACGACCAGGCCGCCGGTGGACGAGTGGGCGTTTTTCACGGAGCGGATGACTTCGCTGTCCAGCGTTTTCACATCAGCGATATTTTCGCCGGCTGTTTTACCGGTCACGGTCGGCGATTTCAACTTTAACAGTCCTTTGAGCTCACCCATGACAGCAGGTATGCCCCCCGCCCTATCCAGGTCTTCGATATGGTGCGGGCCGATGGGACGCAGACTGCATAGGTAAGGCGTGTGCCGGCTTATCTCGTTGACGGTTGCCAGCTTGAAGTCGATGCCCGCCTCGCTGGCGATGGCCATGAGATGCAGGACGGAGTTGCTGCTGCCCCCGAGCGCCATGTCCACCGTAAAAGCGTTAAAGATAGCGTCGCTGGTAATAATATTACGGGGACGGATATCCGCGGCCAGGAGCTTCATTACCTGCTGGCCGGCCTTCCTGGCCAGGCCGCGCCGCCGGGCGTCCGTCGCTGGTATGGTACCGTTACCCTTTAGTCCCATACCGAGGGCTTCGGTCAGGCAGTTCATGGTGTTGGCGGTAAACATGCCGGCGCAGCTGCCGCAGCCGGGGCAGGCCTGCTGTTCCAGCCTGGAAAGTTCCTCCTCGTCCATTTTACCGGCGGCAAAGGCGCCCACGCCTTCGAAGACGTTATTCAAATCGACTTTCTTCCCGTCGAGGTGCCCCGCCAGCATCGGGCCGCCGCTGACGAAGATTGCGGGCACGTTCAGCCTCAGGGCGGCCATGAGCATACCGGGGATGATTTTATCGCAGTTAGGTATGAACACCAGCGCGTCGAAAGCATGGCCTTCCGCCATGATTTCAATCGAATCGGCAATCAGCTCGCGGCTGGGCAGGCTGTACTTCATGCCGGCGTGGTTCATCGCGATGCCGTCGCACACGGCGATGGTGTTGAACTCGAAGGGGACGCCTCCCCCCGCCCGCACCCCTTCCTTGACCGCTTCGGCGATACCGCGCAGGTGGATGTGCCCCGGCACGACCTCGGTGAAGCTGTTGACAATGCCGATGAACGGTTTATCTATCTCTTCCCGCGTGCAGCCCAGGGCGTACAGCAGCGAGCGGTGCGGCGCTCTTTCCACCCCTTTTTTGATGGCATCACTTTTCATTTTGAAACCTTCTTATAGCTCCACTAAAAAAATAGCCGTCTTTCGAGACGGACTGGGTGATAAGGTTTTTAACTTGAAGCCCGTATCTAAACATAGCATGGATAGGAGTTTATTGTCAAGCTGAAGAAGAGGTATTTAACGGTACGCTTCGCTTCTATGCCGCACGACTGATATATCAACAACCAGATTATTATTGTCAATATTGTAAACAATCCGGTACTCGCCTACTCGTATTCGCCAGAGATTGGAATGTCCACGAAGTTTTTTACATTTGGAAGGTCTGGGATTTGATGCAAGTAGCTCAACATTCTCCAGAATACGTCTGGCAACGTTAGGAGGAAGAGCTTGAAGCTCTTTTCGAGCCGAGCGAGCGAAAACTATTTCATACTTCGGCATTTAAGACCGGCCGAGGACTTTCTTTTTGACCTCTTGGAGAGATTCGCGCGGTTCAGATTCCCGCTCTTTTACCCGCAGCGTATCATAGAAGTCCTCCCAAATCGCTCCGTGCTCCTTGAGGTCAATCAGCACCGCCTTTTTCTGTCCGCCGTCATCAATGACAAACTCAACACCTTTTACCATATGGACTCCTTAAAGAGGGTTTTCATATAAACTATATTTGATTATAAATTTAATCTAGCAGCAAAGCAAATGAAAAACACGGGAAACAGTTCGCTTGTGCCCCTCTCCGCAGGCTACTCCCCGTTACATGGATTGTCATTGCTTCGCTGCGCTCGCAATGACAGGCGCTTCTCACCACCCCAGTTTTTCCGTCCCCTTGGTTACGAAACCCGCTTTTAAGGCGGCCTCGGTTAGCCCGTCGCGGAACTGCGGATGCGCTATGGAAATAAGCGCCTTGGCGCGCTGCCAGACGCTCTTACCCTTGAGATTTACTATTCCGTACTCCGTCACGATATAAGAGACATCGGAGGCCGGTACGGTCACCATGTCGCCGAGCTCCAGGACGGGCACGATATTAGAGATAGGTTTGCCGTCCTTTCCTTCCCGCATTGAGTGCAGGCAGATGAACGCCTTGCCCCCCGGCGCCATATAGGCCCCGCGTGTGAACTCCAGTTGTCCGCCGGTGCCGCTTATCTGCCGGCAGCCGACCGATTCCGAGCAGACCTGCCCGCGCAGGTCGACGCGCAAAGTACTGTTAATGGCTATCT
>CAZXYV010000095.1:0-6856 GCA_964645025.1 uncultured Dehalococcoidaceae bacterium
AGGGGACTAAAGGCGGGTACGGATTAATATTAATAGAAGTAGTGCATGTTAGCAGGCACAAAACCTTCCACATTAACCGTCTGTTGCTTACATAATGAAGTAATTTACTAAGGATATATATTTGATAAAGAACAGGATAGTTGATATTAAATCAAAAAGTGCATTTGTTTCTGTAAGTGGCCCACTCCCGGTTACCAATGATTCGTATCCGTTTAACGCGGCGAGCCGGCAGCACTTGCCAATTGATCTAGCTTCGTATGGATACATAGAGGAAGAGTTTATTATCAGCGGTCTGGCTAATGTTTACCAGTGGTATTATAGTGGCACCTGCCCGGCTGCAGTTAGGACGTCTGGTGCCCCCTACACGACCCGTATACTGGTACGACGGTCTAGAGACCCGAAGCAGTTTAGCGGTAATGTGATTGTGGAACTATTCAACTGGGCTCAGGGTTACGACAAGCCGTGGGGTGGATGGGGCGAATCTTGGAAATACTTCCTCGCCCATGGGGATGCATGGGTCGGCATCACCATCAGGCCATCTTCAGTCATAACGTTAAAGCATTTTAATCCCGTGCGGTACGCTCCACTGTCATTCGCGAACCCACTCCCGCTTAACGAGACATGTCCGAACCCCGGTTGTTACCCGACTCCTTCATCTCCGTTAACTGAAGATGGGTTAGCGTGGGACGTCATCAGCCATGTCGGCGCTCTCATGAAGAGTAATGATGCGTTGGGACCGATGGCCGGGTACAAGGTTGAGTGTGTCTATGCGACTGGGGCGACAGGTGGTGACCTCTCTGCCTACGTCAGTGCCATTCATCCATTGGCTAAACTCGACAATGGCAAACCAATCTACGATGCGTTTATCATCAAATGCACCGGGTCTCCCGGCTGTATAAATCAATGCGAACCCAGGTTATTTCCGGATGATCCGCGCTGCAAGTTGTATGCCGATGTGCCAGTAATCCGTGTGTTGACACAGGGTGACATTTTAGGTGAAGGTTTTCATCCCGACTGGTCGTACTTGCAGCGACGACCGGACAGCGATATACCCGGCGAACAGTTTCGGCTGTACGAGGTAGCCGGCTCATATGTTGAAGGCCATTATGCTCCCTGTGCCTTCCCGTGCAGGGAGGATGTGGTCGCTGCTAAAATAGACTGGCAAGAAAGTTACTGGAAACCAGGTGAGGTCCCGGCATACGAATTCCCTTTGAACTACATCATGAACGGTGCCTTTGCCAACCTCGACCTGTGGTTGCGTAATGGGACGCCTCCGCCTCGGGCAGAGAGGCTCGCTACAACCGGCGAGTACCCGAACGTAAAATTTTCTCTTGATGATTATGGCAACGTCAGGGGAGGCGTCCGCTCCCCTTATGTTGATGTACCGACTGCCGTCTATAAGAACGATGGCAAGGTGATCCCCTTGAAGAAAGAAGTCCTAAAGCAACTGTATCCCACCCATGAATATTACGTCAGGAAGGTCATCGAGTGTACGGACATGTTGCTCAAGGAACGCTGGGTAACCGAGGTCGATGCGGAGGCTATAAAGGAACAAGCTAGAAAAGCCAACATTCCGTAACGATAATATAACGTACGATGTTTTTATCCGGTGAAAATGTGACCCTTCAAATTTTGAAAAATTTTCACCCTTGCTGAAAGGAGTCCGGAACAATTATCCGGCGGCGAAGATAAAAAACCTCAGTGTGCACTCGGCCCCGATTTCGTATATTATTTTACCAGCTTTTTATTGTATTCAAGTAGAAGCTTTTTCATCCTGCTCTGCTCTTTCTCCATTCCAGGCTTGTCGAGAAATTCCATCACCAGCGGGGATTTAAGGGTATATGGTGTCCATTTCGGCATTGGTGTACCGTCTGCATCAAGTCCATTGGGATCTCCGCTTCTTGCAAAGTTCGTCCAGTAATTGCACATCTGGCGTGCCAGGTCATAATGTTTACCTTTAAATGGACGCCAGCATTTAGCAAGCGTTTCAAATTCAAACCAAAGATCGGAGGAATGGAAAGCGCCGGCGTCGTCGCCAGGTATTTCAGGGCCGAAACGATAACTGAAGACTGTCTGTCCTCCCTGCGCTGCCACAGTCTCACAGAAGAGGCTGGCGGTAAGCTCGGTGCCATTCACCGTTGCTGCCTTCTTCAGGCTTATTCCCTCGGCTGAGGCCTTTTCTCGTGCCATACTGTAAAATTCTTTGGCAACGCCCGGGATGTTCGCCTTGGCCCATGCTTCGATGTCATCATCCGGAGGGATAATCAGGAATTCGTCTTTGGTCGAGCCGATCATCATCGGAATTTTGGCTTGATGCCCGTTAAGGACACTGATAGATGAGTCCTCAACGACATATTTACCATCTACCGTCGAACCCCAGTTTTTATTGAAGGCAAGATGCTTAGCCATGATGGTTTTAGCATCGATAGCCTTGGCCGCGGCGAGATTCTTAGCCCCGATAAAATCGAAGAACTCTTCGCCCTGCGCCGCCAGCTGTTGAAGATTGAGAATCGTCATCATCTGGCGAAACGGCTGTTTGATGCGCACGCCGCCGCCGGACTGCACGATGGCTTTAGCAAAGGCTCCCCTGGCCAGCGGAGAATTTACATGCGCAAGCACGCTACCGCCCCCCGCCGACTGCCCGAAAATAGTGATATTGTCCGGGTCGCCGCCGAAATTGGCGATATTACGGCGAATCCAATCGATGCCAGCCTTCTGGTCGAAATAGCCCCAGTTCGCCACAAAGCCATCAGGAGAAGTCTTGATGATTTCCGGATGGGTCATAAATCCGAAGACATTCACGCGGTAGTTAACGGAAACCAGGATGACGCCGCGGCGCGCGATGCGCTCGCCGTCAAACTCCATTTCATACGGGTAGCCTTCCATCAGCCCGCCGCCGTATATCCAGACCATTACCGGCATGTTTTCATTGCCTGTTTTAGCGTTTGTCCAGATGTTAAGATACAGACAATCTTCATCCATGGCCACTTCCGGTTCCACGTGCCATTCCTTTCCATAAAAAGCCCCTCCGTTCGGGTTTGTGCCCGGAATGCGCTGCATGGCTATCGGCATAAATTCCAGACACGCGCGCACGCCTTTCCAGTCAGCGGCAGGCTGCGGAGCTCTCCAGCGCAGTTCTCCGATAGGTGGAGCTGCAAAGGGTATTCCTTTAAAGACCGTAATTCTGGGATCAGCAGCGGGAAGTCCTCGAACCGTTCCGTTTTCCGTCTTTGCTATACGAAACATTAAAAATTCCCTCCAATATTAAATTTGAAAGAATGTTGGCCAGCCCCGATCAGGTTACCACCTATAGAGTTAGGTTTACCGGTACCTTGGCCTCCTGTGCCGGAGGTCGGTATCGCAACGAACTGTGCGGCCGGGTATGATTATACTCGTACCGGCGTCGTTCCGCCAGTATCTTGGTTTCCATAAGTGTTATGAATATCTCCCGCTTCAAGAACTCATCCTGGAGTTTTCCGTTAAATCACGCATGGTACCGGTTCTCCCGGGGACTGCCCGGTTCGATATAAAGCATCTTAACCTTGAGGTCACTCAGCCATTTCCTGATGGCTTGGGCTATGAATTCGGCCCCGTTGTCTGAACGGATATACTCCGGCCCCCCGCGGAGGAGATAGAGGTCATATAGTCGTTCGGTCCTCCCCGTGAGGTGATGCTCCGCGTTATAATTTCTAACACCTGCTCGGTCTATAGAAATAAGGCATTAATCCAATCTATATCAAAGTGCAATAATCAAAGACTACCAAATAGCCGCCACGCACGTCTGAATTTAAGGAGGCTAGATTTGGTGGACTTCTCCAGTTGCCTTGTTCTTCCAGTACCCTCGCTGCTGAAGCGGCCAGTTAAAGGTAATGGCTCCCGGGCGGGGACAATCGTTAACACAGCAGCCGCAATACCAGCATTCATCGGGGTGCAATATCATCGGCGGCTTTCCTTTCTGTGGATAAGGCATATAAACGTCCACCTGGCAGACTTCCACGCAGTGATTACATCCGTTACAGATATCCGGATTGAAAGTTACTGGATTGTTCGGTGTTGCTAAGTTAGGAGTAGCGATTACTTTTTTCTGTGACATGTTGGCCTCCAAAGAACTTTCATCAAAAAGACATTATTTTGAATCTATGGTTTTCTCTGATATACGCCGTTGTAGTCTTTGTTATGAGCTTCATAGTGGTTTTTCTGGTTGCCCCAGAAGGTCATGGGCAATGTGTCGGTTTTAATCTTGCCATTCTCCAGTTTAATCGTAAGGAACCGCTGCCACTCCGGCGGGTCCAGCGCAGGGTAGTCAATCCTCTGGAAATTCAGGGGGATGCTGCTCGCTTTGCGCGCCATCATCGCATGGATGATGATCTGGGCGTGAGTTAAAAGGCTGGTATCCTCCAGACCGCGCATCAGCTTGTGCGGGTCCATAGCAAATAGCAGGGGAACCGACTCCTCTTCGATTTTTCTAAGAGTATCGAGACCCATCTTAAGAAGAGATTCGGTTTTAAATTCACTAACATAATATTGCATGGCTCTGGCGATGCCGGCGTGCAGCTCTTTCCAATCCACTCCCCCGGTGCGTTTTACCGGGGCATAGACCCGGGCTTTCTCACGGGCAACCTGTTCGCGGGAAATTTTTACTTCACCCGCTTGCCGAGCATAGTCTGCAGCTTTTCGTCCGGCATACCTGCCTGTCGCTGCCGCATAACTATGGTCTTCAGCAGCGAACATCTGCGTCCCGGCAGCATAAAGCCCGTCCAGGGTGGTTTTAAGGTTCCAGTCGACTAATAACCCTCCGCTGTGCCCGGCTTCCCGCCACTGGGGCAGGCTGCTGCCCTCGATGAACTTATAACTCTGAAGTAAGTCACGGCCTTCATCATAACCGGCTTTGTTGTAAGTATCGGTGATGATTTTTGTGGTCGATTCTTGACCTAACATCAATCTCCAGGTAGCACTTCTCTCCACCTCCGGCATGGCTGGGAAATCACCATAGAACGGTAATGCGTATTCGCCCTTAAGGATTCCGTTCCTGATAGTCTGCTCGATTTCGGGCGGTCCTGCCATGGCGCCTTCATCCTCCCAACCCTGTATCGGGTAAGGAAGCCTTTTACCATTAGCATCAACCAGCGGGACGTTCTCATAACTGGCATCGCCTGCCCCGGTATACCATTTATGCTTGTGACCGGTCGCGATGCGCATTACCCCAGTGCCTTCCATCTTGGTCAGCGCCGCTCCTGCCCTCCAGGCCATCACAATGCCATCCCCTGCGATGGCCCGGGACATCATATTTGAATAGCCGCCCAGCTCGGTGCTTATCATCCATATTGACCCGGCTCCACCAGTGGACAATACCGCAGCTTTAGATTTAAAAATCATGAACTCTCCGGTGCGGTTATTAAGACCGGTAGCGCCTACGACCCGCGCTCCATGGATGCCGTTTTCGGTCAAGAGTCTGGTGACCATGACGCGGTCGAAGATTTTAACCCCCAATCGCTGACATTCCTTTTTCAATGAGGGCTTAAAGGTGGTCCCCCAGACCCGTATCACAACGTTATTCAGTTTCTGCTCCGGGTTACTTTTGAAAGTCACACCTTTTTGTGCGCCTAATATATAGCTATGCACCCGAGTATAGCGCGGGGATATCATAAGCTTTGTCTTATCGTCCCGGCCTTCAGCGCCCTTGTATTCATCGCGAGTGTCCCTAATTTTTCCACCCATCTGTTCCATTTCAAGGAGTGTGTCCCAGTTCTCGCGGCACTGTATCTGGACGCCGATTCCGTTGCAGTACGGACGGCTGCCCATATGTTCCGCCCACTCATCCGGGTTCACGTTGGATAAAGGGTTTGCCGGGGCGTTGCACCAGTGGTCGCATCCTGGACCGCCGGCGCCGCTCCTGATAACGTCTCCTTTTTCCACCAGGGCAACTTTCAGTCCCTGTCTGGCAGCGCTGATGGCCGCCCAGCAACCCGCGATGCCTCCACCAAGCACCAGGACATCGGTATCAATTTCTTGCTCCTGTTCATAACGGATAGGATACGGCCAGTCTGGCGCGTGACCTTGTTCATTTAAATAGTCATGCCATGTGCTCATTTTTTACTCCTTTCAATTCTTATATGTCATAAAGCAGGTTCATTAAAGTGAAAAAAAATTCTGATACAATAATAATTCTTCGAAAATAATTGCGCAAGGCTTTCCCATGCTAAACGGTGATATACACAATAATTATATTTGTTAATTGGGAACAGTGGTTTCACATTCGCGATTTCACAATAAAGTAACTTGAGACATCTGAAGAATTATTCAAATTAAAGCGATTACGGAGTCTAGTGTCTCAACGGATCGATAGTTCGAAGAAAGCCTCTACATTCTGGTGTGGATTAATCTTCTTTGGTGGGCCAGACAGGACTTTTGCAAAACCAGTCGAAAGCTTTTTTGAACTATCTATAATTGCCGCTCCCTCTTTCCACGAGGGACGCGGCAATGAACCTAAATGACCAGCTTCATTTCTATTCCATCTTTAACCTAACGCCCTTCCCCCTGAAGCTCCGCAACGAAATATCACTCGTCCATGGGGGAAACGAACGGGATTCCGGTGTCGACGAACTTCAGCGGCATTTGGCCGTTGCGACAACCAACATCGGTACGCCCTGTGGTAAAAACCTCGCTATCAAAGATTCAACTCCTATACTAACTTCCGCACTGGCCTTTTCGGCCAACAGCCGTTCGCCCCCGTTGAGCAAGTTGGCTTTCATTACCTGCATAGCTGGAATGCAGTTTACCGCAAGAAAGCTGCACAGGAAAAAATACGATTCAGGAGGAACAAATGACCGAGAAACAACAGGACGACACCATAAAA
>CAZXYV010000096.1:0-6799 GCA_964645025.1 uncultured Dehalococcoidaceae bacterium
TGATTAGTTTAACGTGAGCAATTTGAGATGAAGCACAAACTAGAAGAATAATCTCATCTGTGAGTGGGTTTCTATTAATTACTACAAAATAGTGTTTGTCGGTTGATTGGATGCTCTCTTCGCGGAAGTAGTATACCGAGCCGGGTTTTATACTTGCCTTGATAATCTCCGGAGGTATACGGGTCAAATCTACCTCCAGAGTGCTTCGAGGTAAGTAAGTTCAGCTAATTGCTTGCGACGAAACTCACGTTCTTCGTCGTTTAATTCGTAGCATTTGTCGACGGTTTCATTTTCAGGGTCTTCAAAGAAATCTGATAAAATAATATTCTCGACTTTGGAACCTGAACGTAACGATTCTTCATGTTTTTTCCATTCAGGGTAGTGATGAGTGAAGTCTGAGAGTGACCAGTTTCGGTAATGTCCAAAATTGACCCAGGCAAAGTTTAGTGCTTCTGTATCGGAAGTTGAGAAGTAACTGCGGTCGACAGATTTTAAGGACTCGATTCTTAAACCACCATCTAATGCTTTAATATATGTAGTAACGTAATCTTTAATTTTGCTATCTAGGTATTCATCAGCCTCGGCAATGTCCATGACATTAGATGGAACCGGACCGTATTTCATGGCGACATAACAATCATCGGTAATTAGCCGTCCATATTTACGCAGATGATAGCGGTCAGCAAGAAAAATCAGTTTAAGAGCTTTCATCTTGTTGATTTTACCGCCGGCTTTCAGCGCGAAATAATTGAGTGTTTGAGTTGCTTTCTTGTGGTCAAAATTGAAGGGATTACGCAGCACTTTTCAACTCCCCTAAACCTTATTTTATGTAAGGAAGTTAATATCATTATATAATGTGTGTCAATAATAAGCAATCGAAACTTGACGTAATCGTATCAAAGAGGCTTACCATTGGAGTAGAACGAGAAAACAAAGAGGGGGCTTTTACACCTCCTCTATCATTAAACTTATATACTGTAGAGCTACTTTTTAGCTTCTTTCCTTATCGTTTCAATCTTTTTATCAGACCTCGTATCTCTACCGTCCTTGTTTCTCACCGTACCCGGCGGTAAGCCGAGGTCTTTTTCAAGATTACCTACCTGTTTATCGCCCCTGACCTTACGCATTGTTACCCCCTCACCTTTTGTTCCTCTCCCACAAGGGGAGAGGATTAGAGGAGGGTGGGCAATTGCCCGCCTTCTATTATACCTCCCGGAACTCGCCCTCCACGGTGCCTTCGTCTTTGCCGCCGCCCGGGCCGCCCTCGCCTCCCGGTGGGGGAGGAGGTGGCGGCTGGCCGCCGGGTGGAGGAGGTGGCTGCTGGCGGTAAATAGCCTCGCCAATTTTCTGCATGGTCTGGTTAAGCGCCTGCGTGGCGCTCTTGATAGCATTCGTGTCCGTGCCCTTTAAAGCTTCTTTCACTGCTGCAATCTTGCCTTCTACCTCGCTATTAAGGTCGGTGGGGATTTTGTCCTTGTTATCGCGCAGCGTCTTTTCCGCCTGGTAGGCCATCGTGTCGGCCATGTTCCTGGCTTCAATATCATCGCGGCGCCTGGCATCTTCCGACGCGTGCATCTCCGCCTCTTTCTGCATCCTGTTGACCTCGTCCTTGGAGAGGCCGCTGGAGGCGGTAATCGTTATCTTCTGCTCCTTGCCGGTGCCTTTATCCTGGGCGCGCACATTAAGGATGCCGTTGGCGTCGAGGTCAAAAGTGACCTCGATTTGCGGCACGCCTCTGGGAGCCGGCAGGATGCCGTCGAGCATAAAGCGCCCGAGCGTCCGGTTATCGGCGGCCATGGGCCTTTCGCCCTGGAGCACGTGGATTTCCACGCTCGGCTGACTATCCGCCGCCGTGCTGAAAATCTGGCTCTTGGCGGTGGGGATGGTGGTGTTGCGCGGGATAAGCGGCGTGGCTACCCCGCCGAGCGTCTCGATGCCCAGGGTGAGCGGCGTCACGTCGAGTAATAAAATGTCCTTGACTTCGCCTTTGAGCACGCCGGCCTGGATAGCGGCGCCGATGGCCACCACCTCATCCGGGTTGACGCTTTTATTCGGCTCCTTGCCGAAGAACTGTTTTACTTTATCCTGTACCAACGGCATGCGGGTCTGTCCGCCCACGAGGATAACCTCGTCAATCTGGGCCGTCGTCTTGCTGGCATCGGTCAGCGCCTGCTGGCAAGGCCCCATGGACTTTTCCACCAGGTCCATCACCAGCTGCTCCAGTTTAGCCCGCGTCAGGGTGATGTTAAGGTGTTTCGGGCCGCTGGCATCAGCGGTGATAAAGGGTAGGTTGACATCGGTCTGCATCACGCTGGAAAGCTCAATCTTGGCTTTCTCCGCGGCTTCTTTAATGCGCTGCAGGGCCATCTTGTCCTGCCTGAGGTCGATACCCTGGTCTTTCTTGAACTCATCGCAGAGCCAGTCCATGACCCTCTGGTCGAAGTCATCGCCGCCCAGGTGGGTATCGCCGTTGGTGGACTTCACCTGAAACGTGCCTTCGCCGAGCTCCAGGATAGAAATATCGAAAGTGCCGCCGCCGAGGTCGTAAACGGCCACGGTCTCGTCCTTCTTTTTATCGAGTCCGTAGGCCAGCGAAGCCGCCGTGGGCTCGTTGATGATGCGCAGCACGTTCAGGCCGGCGATAGCCCCGGCGTCCTTGGTGGCCTGGCGCTGGGCGTCGTTAAAGTAGGCCGGCACGGTGATGACGGCGTCGGTCACCTTTTCCCCCAGGTAGGCCTCGGCATCGGTCTTGAGCTTCTGTAAAATCATCGCCGATATTTCCGGTGGGCTGTATTCCTTGCCGCCCATCAGCACCTTAACTTCGTTATTCGCACCGCGGGTCACTTTATATGTTTTACGCCGGGCGTCTTCTTCGACGGGCAGCTCGCGGCCGGCGGGTTCGCCCCATTTGCGTCCCATGAAGCGCTTGATGCTGTAGATGGTGTTTTCCGGATTGGTGATGGCCTGCCGCTTGGCTATCTGGCCCACCAGCCGTTCGCCGTTCTTGCTGATGGCCACCACGGAGGGGAAAAGGCGGCTCCCCTCCGAGCTGGTGATAACGACCGGTTCGCCACCCTCCATAACCGCTACCTCGCTGAAAGTAGTTCCCAGGTCAATACCTACTGTTTTGCCCATTTAATCTGCCTCCTTTGACTCATCCATGAATATCATGGAATAAAAATCTTAATAAAGATGTGACAAATATCTAATAAAACAAACTCTTTCTAATTACATTACTCACCCGGCTGCGTAGGACTACCCTCTTCACCGTTGCCCACCACCACGCGGGCGGGGCGGAGAAGCTTATCGTTCAGGGTATAACCTTTTTGAACTTCCTGGATTACCATGCCCTCCAGCCCTTTATCCCCCCTGACAGCTTCGTGGAAATTGGGGTCGAAGGCCATTCCCAGGGCTAAAATCGGCCTGACGCCCTGCCCTTCCAGGCTGGTCCTGAACTTGCGCTCCACCAGCCTGACGCCTTCCACCCAGTCGTGGCCGGCGAACTCGGGCGGTATTGCGGCGAGCGCCCGCTCTAAATCGTCGAGGACAGGCAAAAGACCGAGGAGCAGATTAGCGTTGGCGAACTTGTTGAACTCCAGTCTTTCCTGCTCGTTGCGCCGCTTAAAGTTGATGAAGTCCGCCTGCGCCCGCTGCCAGCTGGCCAGGTACTCCTCCGCCCTCTTCTTTTCCGCCGCGAGCGCCTGTTCCAAATCTAACGTTTCCGGAGCGCCTTCCGTTGCTGGCGTGTCCGGTACAGGTTCGCCGTCATTTAGATTTTCAATATCTTCTGGTAGCATTTGAAACGGATTATCCTTTAAATTTGGTCCTGCTCGGCGTAGATATCTTTGCCATATAGCCCGCCGACGAGCTGGCTCAGCACCGAAGACAGGTAGAATACGGTGGGTATGGTGCGCAGGTAGGGCATCCGCGTGGGGCCGACCACGGCGATGGTGCCATTAGCCTGGGCCGGGATGCCGTAGTTGCAGATGACCACGCTGCAGTTCTGGATGGCCTCGTCCTGGTTCTCTTTACCGATGATGACATGCACGCCGGGCTGGTTGAGCTTGACCGGCACGATGACTTTCAACAGGCCGCGCCGCTCTACCAGCTCCATGAGGACACGCATACGCTCGCTCTGGGCGAACTCCGGCTGGTTCAACATGAAATGCCAGCCTTCGAGGTACGGCTCCTGGTACTCTTTGCTGTCCTCGGCCTGCATAATCCCTAACGTGTAATCGGTCGCCTGCTTTTCCAGCGGCGAAAGCTCTGTCTGTTTATCGGCAATCTGCCGGCTGGACAGACCGCCGTATAGGCTGTTCAACTTGGTGCTAATGACGGTCAGGGTCGGCTGGGTTACCGCCTCGCTGAAGGTAATCAACTTTTCTTTGACGGTAGCCCCTTCGAGGACGACGACCACCAGCGCGCGGGTTTCCTGCAGGGCGATGAGCTCCAGGTGCTTCAGTTTGCAGTCGGTCGATTTGGGCAGGCTGACGACCGCCACGTTCTGCACCAGCCGGGCGAGGAGCGTCGCGGTGAGGCTTACCCACGCCTCGACCTCCTTTTCCACCTGGTGAAAGGTATGGCTGATGAGGCGCTGTTCTTCACGGGGGAGCTTTATCCCTTCGATTGCCTCCACATAGTGGCGGTAGCCCTTGTCCGAGGGGATGCACCCCGCCGAGGTATGCGGCCGGATAAGATAGCCCTCTTTTTCCAGAAGCGCCATCTCGTTGCGGATGGTGGCCGGGCTGATATTCAGTTCAGCGTTATCGGCAATAACCTGCGAGGGTACGGGCGCCGCCCGGGTAATATACTCCCCGACGATATAATTTAGTATTTGGCTGCTCCGGGAAGTTATCATCCAGCCTCCGTTAGCAGTCTAAGGCCTCGACTGCTAATAATATAATTTTACCTTGTAACGGCCTAATTTGTCAAGAGAGATTTACCAGCAGGTTTCCTTGACCTCTAAAGCTAAACTGTGATAGATTATATACGTGGATATTACCTGGTTAGGCCTTGCCTGCTTCCGTATCCGGGGCAGTCAGGCCGTCGTCATCACGGACCCTTTCCCGCCGGACTCGGGCTATACCCTCGGCAAGCAGACCGCCGATATCGTCACGGTCAGCCATTTACACCCCTCGCACTCTTATGTCCAGGGCGTCAATGGGCCGCCGCGCATCGTTAAAGGCCCCGGCGAATACGAGATAAACGGCGTGCTGATTATCGGGTCCACCAGCTATCATGATGCGGTCCAGGGACAGTCACGCGGCAAAAATACCGTGTATCTCATGGAAATCGACGGCGTGACGGTCTGCCACCTCGGCGATATCGGGCACGTGCTCGGCGACGCACAATTGGAAGAAATGGGGAAAATCGATATCCTGATGTTGCCGGTAGGTGGCGTCACCACCATTACTTCCGCCATGGCCGCCGAGACCATCCGCAAGGTCGAGCCGAAGGTGGTGCTCCCCATGCACTATAAGACGCCCGGCAACAGCCGCGAGCTGGAACCTTTAGAAACCTTCCTCAAAGAGATGGGCCAGGGGCCGATTGAAGCCAGGCCCAAGCTCAACATCAATAAAAATAACCTGCCCCTCACCATGCAGGTAGTCATCCTCAGCGTCTGAGACCTTTTTACTCCCGGCTCAGGAAATCCAGCAACACACGAGTAAAGGCATTAATATTTTGCCTGGCGGGAGCATGCCCGAAGCCCGGCAGCACCTCCAGCCGCGCCCCCGGTATCAGTTTTACCGCCCGGCGGGCTAAAGACACGGGGAAGTAGGGGTCGTGGCGTTTCCAGATAAGGAGCGTGGAGGGCTGTAAGCTACGCAGTTCTTCATCGCCGACCCAGTTATAATCTTCACCATCTTTTGCCAGAAAGCGAGGAAATGGCTGCGGCCGTCCGAGTAGCTTGCGTAATGCCCAGAAGCCGGTAAACAGGGCGTTACCGAAACCGGTAACTTTGCCGAGACCGGAGGTATCTATCAGGACGAGCCGGCGTATCTTGACCCTGTCCCGTACCGCCACGCCGGCGCCTACCCGGCCCCCGAAGGAGTGGCCGACCATGTCAGGGTTCTCCAGACCGAGTTTTTTAACGAACTCCTCGGTAAACTCGATGAAGTCCGAGAGGTAATAACCCGCTTCGTTTTTCTCGCTCCGCCCGAAGCCGATAAGGTCCGGGGCATATAGAGTGAAGCGGTGGGAAAGAGCGGCCATCGTCCCGAGCCAGTCGCGGCAATCGCTGGCGCCGCCGTGCAGCAGCACCACTGGCAGGCCGCTGCCCGCTTTCAGATAGTGCGCCCGTTGGCCTTTGATATCCAGGTGAAGGCTTTCGATGCCTGTCAGGCTGTCTTCCGTCACTTTAACTGCCATGGTGTGCCGCCTCCAGCCGGATGAATATGATATAATTTCCAGAGACTATTTTATGGCATCGGCGGCAAATCATCAAGAGCATTTTTAAGAGGTGATATATGACATCTAAAGTTATCTTGATACAATCCGAGGGGCTGGGCAGGGGCGACGACGCGCTGGGCGGGATGCTCATGGCCAGTTTCCTGCGCTTGCTCGGAGAGAGCCGGGACAAGCCGAAGGCTATCGTGTTCTGGAATGGCGGCGTGCGCCTGTTATGCGCAGGCTCCGAGGTGCTCGAACACCTTAAAAAGTTGGAGGGACAGGGAATCGAGATACTGGGCTGTACTACCTGTCTGGAATATTTCGACCTGGTGGACAAGCTCAAAGTGGGCAAGCCGACCACCATGGCCAAGTCGGTGCAGGCGATGCTGAATTCTGACATGGTCTGTCT
>CAZXYV010000097.1:0-6758 GCA_964645025.1 uncultured Dehalococcoidaceae bacterium
ACGATGATAACCACGAGAATGATAGCCGCGACCGTCCACCCGTTGAAGAACCGGCTGACTCTGGAAGCTGGATTTACATTTTCTGACGGCATCTCGTATTGACTGACCTCTTTGCCATTTGGCTAACCGACAATACAACAAAGGACGGGTTGACGTCAAATGATAATTCTAGGCGGTGGCGAAAAAGAAAGAGCCCCGATATTTCGGGACTCATAAATAACTATAAAAACAAAGATGTTACTTAATGTTTATCTAAAGACCCCCGAGGGCGGCACGCAAGGCTTCCTTTGATTCGGCAAGGGTTACGGCTATAATCTGGTCGCCGGCCAGCAGGACAGTATTGGCGGTGGGCACGTGGGCGCTGCCCTCTCCAGGTATAATGAGCGCCAGCTTGCTTTCCCTGGGCAGGGAAAGCTCTTTAACGGCTTTACCTACCGTGTTGGACTCAGGGGTTATTTTGACATCCACGATGACCAGGTCTTTTTCTTCGATCGATAGTAGCTGCGTCAGCGGGTGCGTCGGCACCTCGCGTTCTATCGCTTCGAGGATAAGGTCAGTGGAGCTTACCGTAACATCGACGCCGAGCTTTTTAAAAAGGGCGGCATTCTGCGGGTTACGTATACGGGCAATCGTGCGGGGGACATTATGCTTGTGCTTGGCTACCTGGCAGGCGACCAGGTTATCTTCATCATCGCCGGTGACGGCAACCACCATGTTCGCCCTGCCTGTGCCTACCTCGGCCAGGGTGGCCGCTTCACAGCCGTCACCACGGAAGCAGACGCTACCCAGCTCGTCGGTGATGGTCTTACAAATGCGGGCGTCTTTCTCCAGCACGAGCACTTCGTGCCCTTCACTAAGCAAGGCCTTAAGCAGGTTATAACCCAGGCGGCCGCCACCGACGATAATAATATACATCTAAACCTTAACCCTCTATCTTTTCCTTGAGCAACTGGGTGAATATTTTGGTGGGGCTAATCGTCTCCAGGCCGAGGGCGGCGTACATCTCTTCACGCAATGGGTCATAAATACGGCAGATAACCCGGGGTACGTTGAAAACGTACTTGGCAATCTGACATGACATGACATTACGGTTATCACCCTGGGTCAGCGCGACGAAGATATCCATCCCTTCGATGCCGGCCTTTTTCAAGGCTTCCTGGTCAATACCATTCCCGAAGAGGGCCGTACCGCTAAAAGAAGGTGGTAATCTGCGGAAACTGTACGTATCAATATCCATGATAGTGATATCATGGCCTTCTTTATCCAGTACCGAGGCCAATCTCGCCCCGACTCGTCCGCAGCCCATGATTAATATTTTCATATGGAAAATTAATTCCGCGTTAAATCCTACTGCTGGTAGAGTATAACCGGACACGGGGAATTTTTCAAGACATAAGGCACGACATCACCCAGGCTGAACTGCCCGAACTGCCTTTTATAGGTAATACCCATGAGTATGAGGTTGACACCCCTTTCCACAGCCTCATCCACAATCGCCGGGCCGACCTCCCGCGCCTGGAGGACATCGGTCTCTATCTCGAACTCCTCCTCCTCGGCGATGCTCTGGACCTGGTCGAGGATATCTTCGGCACGCTGAATTTCGGAGTCGATTTCCGCATCCAGCGGCAGGGCGCGCTTAATCGCTACCACGGAAACCGCCCATATTTTGCCCTTACCCTTTTCCTTGTCCTTTTCTCTGTCCTTATCTTTTCTAGCCAGCCGGCAGGCCAGTTTTATGGTCTCGCCATCAGCTTTACTCCCGACTACAGGCACCAGAATCTTGCTATACTCCATTTTTCGCTACACCCGATATTTATCAGACCGTGGGTATTATAACCTTAATGAGGAAAATCTACAACTCCTTTATTTCTCCCGCTCTATCTGCCAGTCCGGTGATTTATGGCTTCTCTGCCGGAACAGGAGGTAAATTAAAAGGCCGCCAAGCATCCACGCAATTCCCGCCCAGCGGCTGAACGGCTGCGTGACCAGTACCACGATCCATATACCGGCCGTCGTCAGCAGACCCAGTATGGCGGTTACCGGTAATTCTTTACCTTTTATTTTAATGTTCCACCTCAGTTTAAAAGGCCGGGGCGCATCTGGTTTTCTAATTCTCAGGCTGAGTATGGCCAGGTGAGCAAAGGCGAAACAGAGTAGCGACCCGAATACGTACAGAGCTCCAAGGTCGGCAAAGAAATGAGGGCTGTTAAAGCCCGGGGTGAGTATCAGGATAGCAATGGCGCAAAACAGGATAATCGCCATGTACGGGGTCCGGAACCGCGGGTGGACGCGGCTGAGAGTGGCCGGAAGCTGCTTATGTGAGGACAGGTTATAGGTAAGGCGCGAGATTCCCAGGAGTCCGGCATTAGTAGCGGTAAGCAGGATGCTGGCCGCCAGCACCGCCACCAGCGGGGCAAATATGCTCCGTAATATCTCCGAAGGAAGGTTGGCGGCAATACCCGCCACCGGGTCTCTCGCCCACCCGTTGATAGGGTCGCCGAGCATTTGTGGAGTCATCGCAGAAAGGGCGACGATGGAAATTCCCGCAAAAAGGATAAGCACCACCACTATCATCAGGAAATAGGCCCGGGGTATCCTTTCCGCCGGGTGGCGGGTCTCTTCGGCCAGCTGCGAGACTGTCTCCACGCCAGTAAAGCACAGCGCGGCGATGGCAATCCCCATAACCAGGTTCGGTGTGGACGGCCAGTTGCCTGCGCCGAACATGTTCTGGACCAGCACCCCGGGGTTCACAGCCAATATCAGCACCAACCCCATGACCACGATGGCAATCTGCGTGGCGATGTCGATAACAATAAATACTATGTTCAACCTTGTAGATTCTCTCACGCCCAAGACGTTGATAATCATGAGAAAGGCTATTATCCCTATAGCGGTAAGCGTATTTACCGATGCTTTATCCAGCACCGGCCAGAAATATGAAAGGTAGGGGGGTATGGTGTAAGCCGATATGGCCATGGTGGCGATGTAACTTAACATTAACGCCCAGCCGGCAACAAAGCCGACCAGGTCATTGATACCGTGGCGGGCAAAGCTAGCCGAACCGCCGGCCTCGGGTATCATCGCGCCCCCCTCGGCGTAGGTAAGGGCATTGAAAATATAAATGACGCCGGCGGCGGCCAGCACAATCGGCGTAGCCCCGAGAGCCACCAGGGCCACGATTCCCAGGGCGTAATATATAGAAGAGCCAACATCACCGTATCCCGCGCTGAAAAGGCCCGGAATACCGAGCACCCTTTTTAAATGGAAACGCTTGATTCGCCGCGGGTGGAAGACTCTATCGCCGGGTTTGATGGGCAAAGTACTAGACATATTGCTTTACTCGATGGTTCACACTATTGTAGCATAACCCGTCCGAATTTCATAAATAGTAAATATTCCCCGGCCAGACACTTGACATTTGGGTCATTTATTACCTATAATATGGCCAATTGGCAATTTTTAAAGGATACTGGAAGTATGATTATCAGGACAAGAGTCTTCGATATCGCCAATGATAAATTCCAGAACCTCTCGGAATTAGCCAGAGCCATGGGCATATCGGTCAGCCAGGTGTACCGGGTCCGCGAAGGGAAACGCGGTATTAATGAAAAATTCATCGTGGGAGCCAAGATGGCTTTCCCGGATTTAAGACTCGATGAACTTTTCTATTTCAAGCTCGACCAGGCCCCGGGGAAACCTGATGGAAATATCCGCCAACCGGCGCTATCATCACATCGTGGAACGATCCAACAGTATTAACACGTAATCATCATACGGGAAAGGTCAACCATTAGATCTCAGTATCTTCCGGCTGAATCTTACGCAGACTGTCCTTGTCTTCCATGCGGTCGATGTAAAGCACCCCATTGAGATGGTCAATCTCGTGCTCCAGCGCCTGGGCCAGCAATCCTTCTGCTTTAATCCGGACTTCCTTGCCTTTGATATCCAGGCCTTTCGCCGTGACTGCTTCGGCCCGGTACAATTGCCCGACATAACCGGGGATGCTGAGGCAGCCTTCGCTTACCAGGCGTTGGCCTTTCCGGCGTACTATCTCCGGGTTTATCAGGATGATATCTTCCTCATCCGGCAGGCCGATAACGGTGACGCGCAGCGATACGCCGACCTGCGGCGCGGCCAGCCCTACCCTACCGTCTTCAGCGTGCAGCGTCTCGCTCATATCCTTGACGAGCTTTTTGATAGAGCGGTCGATGGCGCTGACCCTTTTTGCCTTCCGCCGCAGTACGGGGTCGGGTAAAGTCCTGATATTTAAGACCGCCATCTAATCTCCTGTGCCAAATATCTACACCCGCCACTGGTTTAAGAGAGCGTATGGTACTACTTTAAGTTTACTGAATGAGGCTCACGGGGTCAATAGCCACCGTCCAGCCCTGCGGAAGCGCCACCGGCGCGAGAAGGTCCGCCAGGTCCGAACCGCGGAGGATAAGCTGCCAGCGGTACCTGCCGCGCAGGCGATGGATGTAGGCCGGCGCTGGACCGATGATACCAATGTCCGCGATACCCCTGGCGTCTTTTTCCGCGATAAGCTGGTCTCTCATTTTTTCCGCCTGGCGCTGGCAGACGGCATCGTTGGTATGGGTGTAGAGCAGCCGTGCCAGCCGGGTAAAGGGAGGATTATGGAGTTGCCGTCGGTAGGCAATCTCCTGTTCGTAGAAAGCGGCGTAATCATGCCGGGCAGCCGCCCGTATAGCGTAGTGCTCCGGCGCGTAAGTCTGGATAATTACTTTGCCCCCCGCCGGCCCCCGCCCCGCCCGTCCGGCCACCTGGCTCAGGAGCTGGAACGTCCGCTCCCCGGCGCGGAAGTCCGGCAGATTCAGGCTGGTATCGGCGCTGATGACCCCCACCAGCGTCACCGCGGGAATATCGTGTCCCTTGGCCACCATCTGGGTGCCGACGAGTATCTCTGCCTGGCCGCTGCGGAACCTCTTGAGAATATTTTCATCGGCTGACCTGCCGCCGGTAGCGTCGCTGTCCCAGCGGAGTTGCCGGGCGCGGGGAAAGGTATAGCTCACCTCCTGCTCCAGTTTTTGCGTGCCGATGCCCAGGAACTTTATCTGGGGACTGG
Organism: uncultured Dehalococcoidaceae bacterium; assembly: GCA_964645025.1. Lineage (GTDB taxonomy): Bacteria > Chloroflexota > Dehalococcoidia > Dehalococcoidales > RBG-16-60-22 > Fen-1077. Next base: position 5,084 of record CAZXYV010000097.1, read on the forward strand.
AACAATTGGGACAGATTCGAGGTACCGGCGCTTTAAGGTTGCACTGGTGGCAGACCAGGACATTTTCGGCGAGATGCTGGGCAAGAGGAACCCCGCAGCGACGGCACCGCAGCACAAAGCCACACCGACGACACTGGATAAAGGTGGCGCCGCCCCGCCGGTTGAGAAAGAGTATCACTTGTTCCTGATTGGCCACCGCCGTATTGATGGCCTCTGCCAGCGCCCGACTGAAGATACTGCGGTTCCCCGCTTTGAGCTCTTCCCTCATATCCACGACCTCTACCAGCGGTAAAGCCGCGCCCAACGTGGGGACGACCCTCTCCGGTAGAGTGAGCAGTTTATAATCGCCGTTCTTAGCTTTATAAAATGTCTCGATATCAGGGGTGGCGCTGCCCAGCACCACCACCGCGCCGGTCAGTTCCGCCAGCTTTATAGCCACGTCACGGGCGTGATAGTGCGGCGAGTTGTCCTGCTTGTAAGTCCACTCATGCTCTTCATCGATGACGATAAGTCCGAGGTCCGGCTGCGGGGCGAAAATGGCGCTGCGGGAACCGATGACGACATCGAACTCCCCCTGCCGGATGCGGTGCCATTCGTCGAACTGCTCCCCTAGCGATAGCCGGCTATGAAGTACCGCGACGCGGTGGGGGAAGCGGGCGGCAAAGCGCTCGATGGTCTGCGGGGTCAGGGCAATCTCCGGCACCAGCACGATGCCTTTTTTCCCCTGTTTCACGGCCTCGGCCAGCGCCTGCAAATAAACCTCCGTCTTACCGCTGCCGGTCACGCCGTGAAGTAAAAATACGGTCGGTGTACCCGCGGCAACAGCCGATTTACCCATTTCAGCTTTAACTGCCTCGAACGCGGACTGCTGGTCGGCGGTGAGAGCTAACGGGTGAGACGGCGTGATATCCGTGTAGGAAATCGGCTCGCGCCGGACGGCAACCGGCTGGAATTTTATCAAGCCCTTACGTTCCAAGGCGTCGGCGATGGCCTTGCTGCCACCTGTTTTGAGCCGGGCTCCCGCCCAGGGCACCGGACGGGATTGGGCTTTAAGAAAATCAATTACGGTTTGCTGCTTCGGTGTCAGTCCGGATGCTTCTCCCTCCCTTATCAGACTTAGGTAAAGTTCCGTTTTTGGTTTCACTCTGACCGGCGCCAGTTCGTAATTCCTAGCCAGGATGCCCTGCCTGACAAGCTGCGAAACGATAGCCGCGGCCTTTTTCTGGCCGAGCTCTTTTTGCAGCTTTTTTAACTCGACTTTACCCTGCCCGCTTACCAGGGCGATAACCCGCCTCTGGTCATCATCGAAGGACGATACATCTATATCCTGTTTGGCCAGACTGACGAAGGTACGCGCCGGCCGCTCGAACCCCGGCGGCAGCATGAGGGCCACGGCGTCGAAAAGCGGCGATAGATAGTGAGCGCTTATCCAGCGCGCCAGGGCGATACCGGACGGCGAAAGCACCGGCTCCGGCTCGATGATATCGATAATTTCCCGGGTGTCTTCCACGGCCGGCTGCGGGCTGAGCTCCAGGACGATACCCTGTAAAATCTTCTCGCCAAAGGGGACAAGCACCGCCTGGCCTTCACGGACATTCAATGCAGGGGGTATGGAGTAGCTGAAGGTACGGCGCTGGGCTACCGGCGAATTGACACTGACCTCGGCATATTTCAT
>CAZXYV010000098.1:0-6642 GCA_964645025.1 uncultured Dehalococcoidaceae bacterium
GGACGCATTACAGGAAATAAAAAGCGTAAGTAAAAATATCCCGTCATTCCCGCGAAAGCGGGAATCCAGCGGTGGGGTAAAAAAGGGGGGAAATACCTCTGTTTCTCCCCTCACTCTAACTCTCTCCTTCAGGATGAATCCCGCAAGGGGAGAGAGAACTCCTTTACCCCTTAATCGGCTTCAGGCCCGCTTCCAGACGGGCGTCGTTAATATGGATGAGAACCGCCTTTTCCAGTGGCATACAGGTAAAGCCGAAGTCATCTTTAGCCCGCTTCCCGCTCACCAGCCACGGCAGGCCGGTTTCACCTTCCGGGTCCACGAGCGTCTTTTTCCCGAAGGTAATTTCGGCATCGGGTAGATATTTTTTTACCACCTCCGCCATATCCCGGGGACTGGTGGCAGGCCCACCCACGTTATAGACCGGGTGGGGCGATGCAGGGGCTTTAATCAGGATTCTGGTGAACTCCGCGAGGTCATCGGCAGAGACCAGCGAGCAAAGGCCTTTGCCGTCCCCTTCCATGGCAAATGGCTTGCCGACCGCACAAAGCGAGGGCATATCCGACCAGTACTGCGCCGGCGACCTGCCGCCGTGCCCGTAGCCGATAGTGGGCCGGACACCCGTAAAGCTCATATCGAACTGCCGTGAATAGTCCCCGGCCATAATCTCGGCGTACTTTTTACACACGGCGTAGGAGTGCGTGGGGTTGGTCTGGTGGTCCTCGGTTACCTCCCTGTTGCCATACATGGCCTGCGGGCCGTACACCGTCTCCGAACTGGCATAGACCACGCGTTTGGCGCCCATTATCTTGGCGGCTTCAAAGGAGTTGCTCATCCCGAGCACATTCACCATCGTAACCAGCCGGGGGTCGATAGGAGCATCGGGACTTACCATGATGAAAGCCCAATTAATTACCCGGTCGATGGCGTTCTGCTTCATGGTGCTCAGGATATCTTCAATTTCCACCACGTTCCCCCGGACGAAGTGGAATTTTTTCCTATATTTTTCAATAGACTTCAGGAACCACTCTAATGGTGGCGTCAGGTCCATGGATACGACGCTGGATATTTCTTTGTCTCGAAGCAGATAAAGGCAGGTCTTACGACCGAAAAGCCCGCTGCCTCCCAGGACCAGCACATTCATTATTTACCTCCTGCCTGAACCCGCTCGAAGATAATATATCGCTATCCAGGGCCAGTGTCAATATTATTTAACCCCGCCGAGTGTCTTACAGAAAAAGAAACGGGCTCCGGTTTATTACCAGAGCCCGCTCGTGTTTTGGTGGAGACGGGTGCCAGATGAGTCATTCGTCCGGAGGATGTATCCACCTCGATATCCAGTTAGCTGCTCTCCTCTCATATTGAAATGTAAATAAATGAGAAATATCATATTGTGAACTAATTCACTGACAAAACATGACATCAACCTTTATACTTGTATTATGACACTATCGGCAAGCATCTATATTAAAGGAATATTCAATATATTATGCGTAACAATAATTAATATATCCTGCGCATACAGCCTTATATATTGACAATTTGTCTGTATTATGATATTCTAATTAACGAGGATTTTGCAAATGAGATGGGGAATGGTCGTTAATCTATCAAAATGCGTACGGTGTTATGCCTGTATCGCCGCATGCCGCATCGAACACTACCTTCCGATGGGCGTTTCATGGCCACGGCTCGTGGCGCTGGAAACCGGCCCCGACCGGCCCACCGTCTCGAACTACTCCGTGCGGTGTAACCACTGCCAGAACGCTCCCTGTGTCAGTGTCTGCCCTACCGGGGCGACCTACCAGCGGGATGACGGCATCATTATCATTGACCAGGATAAATGCGTCGGCTGCCGGTACTGCATTATCGCCTGCCCCTACCAGAACCGCACTTTTGTCTCCAGAGACAAAGACCGCGGGTTTTTCCCCGGCAGGGTTCAGACCGGCTTCGAGAAAGCCGGTAAACAACGCTACCCGCACCAGGTGGGCACCACTGAGAAATGCAACTTCTGCGTGGAACGCGTTGACGAAGGGACGAGGAATGGATTAATACCCGGTAAAGACCGTGACGCCACGCCGGCCTGTGTCAATACCTGCCCGGCCCGCGCCCTTACGTTCGGAGACCTTGATGACCCGGACAGCGAAATTAGTAAACTCATCCGTGAAAACAATGGTTTCCAGCTCCATCCGGAGTATGACACCGACCCGTCGGTATACTTTGTCGATAGACCGATAGGTTCTAACCAGGCGCAGCAGTATCCCGATGATGCCCGGGAGGAGACTATTACCGTAGGATGGTAAAAACAACAATGTCTACGATGCAGGTTCACCAATGGATGATTAACTACACCCGCCAGACCGAGTGGATTGACCGGCGGGGGCTTTTCCTCTGGCTGGCCTTTTATGCCGGCGGTCTCGGCGGCGGCCTGTACCTGGTTTCGCTGTTCTTTAACAGCCTCTGGGGCATGCTCGTTGGCTGGCTGATTGTCGCCGGTATCAAGGGAAGCGCGCATCTTATCTTTCTGGGTAAGCCCCTCCGGGCCTGGCGCATCATCTTCCGGCCGCACTCTTCGTGGCTGTCGAGAGGTATCCTGTTCGTGCTCACGTTCGTCCTGTTCGGCGCCGTCCAGATGGCCCTGACGCGCTGGGCGCCCGGCTCGACCTCAGAAATCGTCTTCAAGGTCCTGGCCGGTGCCGCGGCCTTTGCGGTATCTATCTACACCGGCTTCGTCCTTAACTCGGTAAAAGCCGTGCCGTTCTGGAACTCGACGTTATTGCCGATTTTGTTCATCCTCTGCGGTGTCCTGGGCGGCCTGGGGTTGTCCGTGGTTATCGCCCTGAACGGGGGAGACGTCAATCTGGCTAAAGCCGAGGCAGGCACCCGCTGGCTGCTCATCGTCAACGCGTTCCTCATTGGTATTTATCTCTGGATGGCCGCCAACCGCGAGATAACCGGGAAAAAATCAGTGCTGGAGCAGCTCCGCGGCCACCTGGCCCCGTTTTTCTGGATTGGGATTGTCGTCCTCGGCATCATCGCACCGCTCGGCGTCGCGCTCATTACTCACCTTGCCGGGAATGTTGCGGCGCCCCTGATACTCACCGGTGTTGTCTGCGAAATTATCGGCGGTCTGACCCTGCGCTATTGCGTCCTGAAAGCCGGCGCCTATAAACCCCTCGTGGCCCGGCCCCGCTAGAAGCGGCTGGTCCGGTCGATATTACCAAATCCTTTTCATTTAAGGCTGTCATATGAGTAAGAGAATTGTTAAAACCACCTGTAAAAGCTGCCACGGCGGTTGCGGTGTCCTGGTGACCGTTGAGGACGGTGTAATTACGCATATCGAGGGGAACCCGGAAACCCCGACCCGGGGAACGATGTGCTCCAAGGGCCTTTCCAGCATCCAGCACATCAACCACCCCGACCGGCTCCTTTACCCCCTCAAGCGTACCGGAGAACGTGGCGAGGGCAAATGGGAGCGAATTTCCTGGAACCAGGCGCTCGATACCATCGAAACGCGGATGAAGGACTCCATCGCCAGATACGGTCCGTCGTCCATCGCCGTATCACAGGGGACGGGCCGCGGCTATAACGAGTACACCCACCGCTTCGCCCGTTCCATAGGCACCGCGAATATCATCACCCCCGGCTATGTCTGTCACAGCCCGCGCCTGGGCCTGTACGGACTGGTTACGGGTAACGGCCGCCTCTATTGCGACTATCACGGCTGGGGAGGGGAATACCCCAAAACCCAGATATCCTGGGCCAAGCAGCTCGAGATAAGCAGCGCCGATTCCGAGATGGCGGTCTGGTTCCTGGAATCGCTGCGGCATGTCAAGAACCTGATTGTCATCGACCCCAGAGAAACGGCCCTTTCTTCCCGGGCTACCCTCTGGCTCCAGATTCGTCCCGGGACGGATGCTGCCCTGGCGCTGGCCATGATTAACGTTATCATCAACGAAGGCCTGTGGGACAGGGACTTCGTGGAGAACTGGACGTACGGCTTCGACAGGTTAATAAAGAGGGTACAGGAATACACGCCGGAACGTGTGGCCGGGATTACCTGGCTCAAGGCCGATGACATCGTTCAAGCCGCCCGTCTTTTCGGCACCGACACACCGGGTTGCATCCAGTTCGGCAGCTCCCTGGAGCGCCAAGCCAACTGTGGCCAGACATTAAGGGCGGTCATCTGCCTGCTGGGCGTGACCGGGAACATCGAGAGGCCGGGCAGCATGATGAGCTGGATGCCGCCGGCGTCCGGACTCCGGGAGGACTTCTTCACAGAAATACCGATTACCGACGAGATGCGTAAAGGCATCGTCGGAGCCAGCGATTTCCGGATGGGCGCGGCCCGTACCGCCCACTCCGATAGCGTCATCAAACAACTGGTGAACGGCGATTCCACCGTCAAGGTGTGGTTCAGCGTCGGCGGGCAGCAGATAGTCCACCTGGCCAACACCAAAGAGGTAATACCAGCGCTCATGAACCTGGACTTCCTCATCCACGCCGACCAGTTCATGGGCCCGATGGCGGAAATTGCCGATATCGTCCTGCCGGCCGCCCACTGGCTGGAAATCGATGATATCTATGATATGCACCCGCGCTTCATGATAGAGGCCCACAATAGAGTGGTCGACCCGCCCGGCGGGGCCTGGCAGGACAGCCGGATATTCAACGAAATCGGCAAACGCATCGCGCCGCAGTACTGGTTCGAGAACGTCGAGAAGATGCTGGACTACCAGCTCCGGAAAGCCAACATCACCTGGAAACAGTTCAGCGAGATGGGCTTCCTGGCCCGGATGGGCAAAGACCAGGTATATTACAAGTACAAGACGGATTACTGGAGAAAGGGGGGAGGGTTCCCGACTCCGACCGGCAAGATGGAACTCTATTCTACCGTGCTGGAAAAGCTGGGGTATGACCCTCTGCCCTATTTCCGCGAGCCGGGCGAGAGCCCGTACGCTACGCCGGAACTGGCGAAGGAATACCCCCTCATCCTCTCCACCGGGTACCGGCAGCCATTCTACTTCCTCTCCCAGTACCGGAACATCCCGTGGCTGCGGAGTTTCCAGCCAGACCCGGTCGTGCAGATACACCCGGACACGGCCAGGAAGTACGGCATCGAGGACGGGGACTGGGCCTGGATAGAATCACCGCGGGGTAAAATCAAACAAAGAGCCCGCCTATTCCCGGGTATCCACCCCGGCGTGGTCATGGCGACGGCCAACTGCTTCTACCCGGAAGACCCGGGGCCACTCCACGGGCTGACCCGCTCCAATCCGAACGTGTTAACGAGCAACAACCACTTCGACCCGATGTACGGCTCACCGGACCTGACCGCACTCCTCTGCAGAGTGTCCCGGGCTCCTGATGGAAATTAATCCATAAAACTAACTCAGGGAGAGGCGATATGGCTATTGATGTGGGACTTCTACAATCAACGGCCTATTTCCAGGGGATGAATTCCGCAGAACTGGAATTTGTTAAGTCCCTCATGCAAGAGACACGCGTTCAAAAAGGAGAGCACTTCCTTTCCGAAGGCGAACACTCGGACTATCTGTATTTTATCGTCTCCGGCCTTGTCAAAGTCTACAAGACTTCCAGCGGCGGTAAAGAGCAGGTACTGCACATTGCGCCACCGGGAGATTCATTAAATGATGTTTCTCTTTTTGATGGTGGCCCGACCGCGGCGGGTATGGTAGCCCTGACTCCGGCCGTCCTCTATGCGATAAGGAAAGATGACATTATCAAGCTTCTCTGGAAAAAACCGCACCTGATGATGAATGTCATCAAATCGCTGGCACAGCGCATCCGCCGTGATTCCAGTCTGGTTGAGGATTTGTCTTCGACACAGGTACTGCAAAGATTGGCCAAGTTGTTTATCGGCCGATACGGTGGTGAAGAAATAACTCTCGGTTTGACTCTTACCCAGAAAGACATAGCCGGCCTTGTCGGTAGCTCCCGGGAGATGGTCAACCGGTCTCTCAGGGTGTTAGAGGAGAATGGCGGTATACGGTTATCCCGACGCCGGATTATGGTGCTTGATAAGAAAGTCCTTTACAGAATCGCAGAAAATTCCTCAGACACGACCGAATTTTAACACCGAGAACTAAAAAACGAAAGTAGGTCAGCTGTCACTAATCATCTAAATAAAATCAACTGGTTTACGGGAAAAATCCGTTGTGCTAGAATAAGCTTACAATATTCTATTTCGCATATTAGGCATATTGCGTAAATACATGGAAAGGAGGTGGCAGCAAATTCAGGACGAAATAATAAAGGACTCAACTCCAAAGCGATTCCTTCCGGTAGTGCAAAAAATTGAAATATTAAAGGAGGAGTATCAGTGAAAAAAGGACTATTATTCATCATCGTAATCTTGCTGGTAGGCGTGCTGGTCCTGGGCGCCTGTGCCAAAGAAACACCTACTACGACCAGTCCTGCCACCACCACTAAACCTGCGACAACTACCCCGGCGGCAACGACCACCCCGGCCGCAACGACAGCCAAACCCACCACAACGGCACCAGTTACCACCACCGGCCAACCCAAAATGGGCGGGATATTGAGGTTAAGCCGCTTCACCAATGAAGGCGTAAGCCTTGGCGACCCGCTAAACCACCGCGGTATGAACAGCTGGTGGCAGTC
>CAZXYV010000099.1:0-6619 GCA_964645025.1 uncultured Dehalococcoidaceae bacterium
ACTTTGAGCCACCCCGCCTCGAAAGAGGTGAAAACAGTCACGTTCCAGTGCAGCTTCTTAAAAAGCCACCTGCCGTTCTCTTTAACGTACTCGTTTTCATAGTATCCCTGCACCCACTGCTGCCGCGGGATACCTTCCACGGGCATGGCCTCGGCCAGCCAGGTGTTCCACCGGCCTTTAGCCGTCTTTCCATCCGGGGCAACATCGATGACGTCCTGGAACATCATGATGAGGATGTTTATCCACGCCGGGACGGTCTTTTCACCCGGCTGGAGCAGGTCGTTGTCCAGAAAAAACCTTTTCACGCCCGCCTTGCCCAGGAACAGGCCGGTGCTCTCTATCTCGATAGACTCGGTATCATCGGAGAAGAGACTGACCACCTGCTCCCGCTGATGGGTATCCATATAGTAGCCGTACATCTTTTGCAGGTCTTCTATCGCCTGGATATCCTCCATGAGGACTACCCGTCTCTCTAATTCTTCCAGATTCATCTGTCACCGCCTTCTCTCTACTGAATAGGCTACTTACCGGTTAGCGGGTTTTTAAAGTGGAACGGGACATGATATCCGGAGGGATAGGGGAAGTAGGCGGTGGGCGGGGCATCGGGCTTCATTAAGACATCCGGCCCGTGCTGGCCTATCACCGGCACCTTGAGCCAGCCTTCTTCATAGGGAGTGCGGAAGGTGAGATTAAAATGGAGCTTTTTTATCTTCCATTTACCGTCTTCTTTCACATACTCGTTTTCGTAAGTACCGTGAATCCAGGTCTGCCGGAGCTCGCCTTCATGCAGGGATGCTGCAGGCCGCGCCTCCATGCCCATACCGTACCACCTCCCTTTGGCCGTTTTGCCGCCGGCGTCGACCGTCACCACGCCCTGAAGTTGAAAGACGATGGATAGCAGTCCCAGTCGCCGCGGCTTATGCGCTCCCCCGCCCAGCAGGTCGATGTAGAACCGTCGCACGCCTTCCTTGCCCTTATAAACACCGTAGTCGGCCACCTCCACGGAAGCATCTCTCTCCGCGAACAGGTCGACGACCTTCTGCCAGTCGCCGTAATCCCGATAATAGCCGTAGATTTTTTGCAGCTTTTCAATCTGTTTGATGTCCTCCAGGCGAGTCATCCTGGCCTGCAGCTCTTCGAGTGTCGCCATATCAATCCCTCCTTATTGGGCAGTCCCATATTATAAGAAACATTAGCATGAATAATGCAAGTCCGGGTTTGGGGGAGTCAGGACGGGGGCAATATTATCCCTTGCCGATAAAACATGTAGGGAACTGTGGAAGGATTTTAAAACTGAATCAGCGCTGGATTAATATGAGCTGTTAAAGGGGGGCCTGTTAAAACTTTGGTTTGAGCCCGGCTTGTTTGCATAGCTCATTGGCGGTGATTCTATCAAAAACCCGGTGCCTTTTTACAGGTATTGTTTTGACACCGTTAGTGTAGATTGAGTGTTTGCTGCCTTCTCGTAAAGAGTAAAAGCCATTATCTTCAAGGTATTTTAACAAATCACGCCGTTTAACCGACAAGCTACGCCTCGATAAGCACCTGCTCCAGCAGGTCTCCGCCAGGAGGAATTTCTCGCCCCTGCTGTTTGTAAGCTAAAATCATTTCTTTAAGGGCATCTCTCAACACTTCTCGGCACTCTTCAATGGTTTTACCCTCGGTGATTACCTCGGGCCATTCGACAAGCTGCCCCATATAGCCGGAGCTTATTTTGGTATATTTGGCCGTATAGCTTTTTACCATACCGAGTGTTACCTCTCGAACTTGTATGTTTATTATAGATTATAGCATTTCCTTGTACCAAGTAAAGCCACCATTACCCGGGCTCCACATAAAGATACTTGAAGTCGTAAGTAATTAAAACAAAAACGGGCCCCACCGGCATGGAGCCCGTTTATTTCCTCTTACTGTAAAAGATTAGCTGTTCAGGACAGCCATGGCCTCTTCGCGGTAGGCTTCCATCAGGTAAGGTATCCCGGTGACCTGGCTGCATTCCTCGGTGAGCGCCATGAGTTCTTTGCGGCTGATAACCGGTACGCTGAAGCACCGGGCGCCGGCCATGAGCTGTTGCAGGCCGACTCTCAGCTTTTCTACATAGCTGTAGATGCCGACCGCGCCCATCGGGATGTTCTTGATTTCCTTGGCGCCGACGATGTTTTTCACGTCTTCCCAGTTGACGAAAATCTCTTCGGGCGTGGCGCCGAACTGGCTGACGGTCTGGGGGAGTTTACCTTCTTTGAGCCATAGCCCGATATTCTTGCCGACCATGCCCGGAATCATCAGGGCGCGCCCCATGCAGACCGCCTTGGTGAACGGCGTGCCGAGGGCGAGCGCCTTGAAGATGCCGTCTTCACTGCTGAACCCGCCGGCAAAAGCGATATCCGGCACCTTCTCGCCGCGGTCAGCCAGCTTCTGGCAGAACTCACGGGCGGCGGCGTGGAGATAGAGGCTGGGGATACCCCACTCCTCCATCATGCGCCAGGGGCTCATGCCCGTGCCGCCGCCTGAGCCGTCTATCGTCAGCAGGTCGATTTTAGCCCGGGAGCCCCATTTAATCGCCATCGCCAGCTCGCGCAGGGCATAGGCGCCGGTTTTGAGGGTGACGCGCTTGAACCCGATTTTCCGTAGCCGGGCTACCTCTTTATAGAAGCCCTCTTCGTCGACGAAGCCGAGGCGGCTGTGCCGCTCGAACTCTTTGATGGCGCGGTCTTTGAAAGCGGCCTGGTTAATAGGGTTGGAGGGGTCGGGCGTGACGATGTAACCGCGTTTCTGGAGCTCCAGTGCCCTTTCCAGGCTATTGACCTTAATCTCGCCGCCGATGCACTTGGCGCCCTGTCCCCATTTTAGCTCGATGGTGTCAAGTCCGTGTTTTTTGCTGACATATTCGGCCACACCGAGCCGCGTGTCTTCGACGTTCATCTGCACGAGGATTTCGCCGTAACCCTGGTGGTAACGGCGATAGATTTCAATACGGCGGTCCATATCCGGGGCGGCCGTGACCTTGCCCTTAGCATCGCGCTCAAGCTTCGGGTCGATGCCGCAGACGTTTTCGCCGCAGACCAGGGTAATACCTGCCAGCGCCGCGCCGACGGCGAAGTGCTCCCAGTTCTTGCGGGCAATCTCGGTCGAACCGAGGGCGCCGGTGAAAACGGGGACCTTCATCCTGACCTTTTTATCCCAGCCGTACTCCGTCTCGGTGTTGACGCCGGGGAAAGTGGCGGTATCAGGGTCGCCGGTAACGCCTTTCGGCAGGCCTCTGGCGCCGAGGGCATAGCCCTGGATGTTCAGATGCGAGTAGTCGATGGGATATTCCTTATCGGCGCCGGCACTGATTTCACCGAACGGTCCGGGATAAATCAGCTCCCGGCCGCGGAAAGTAGCCCGGAACACTTCGCAGTTGCCGGTGCAGCCGTCGATACAGCGGGTGCAGATACCGCTGCTAGGGGACACGCTCCTCGAGCGATTTGCCGACCTGGTGGCTTCGTTGGAATTGGGGCGTTGTAAGTTCATTTTTACTCCTATCTTTTCTCAAACTGCCGGTTGTTTACCGGCTAGATGCCAATACAGAGCGCAGTTATCTGGCTTTCGCGCCCAATAGCTCCCTGAAATCAAACAGGTTTTGATAATCTACTACTTCGGACATGCTGTGGTTTTCCGCCTCGATGCCGGCTTCCTGCGCCGCCGCCACCGGATTCAGACCGCCTACCAGGACCAGGCCTACTTTGTTCGGGTCTACGGCGATTTCACATACCGGCTCGCTGGTAAGGCCTTTCACGAGGACACCGTTGATGCCGGCGCTTTGCAGTCCTGCCAGCACCTCCTCGGCGATGGGCAGGCAGGGGGCGGGAATTTCTCTAAAATTGGCCAGGATTTCACCGCTGCCGGTAGAGACCGCCTGCGTTACGGAGGTCATCCTGGCCTTGATGAAAATTTCCGTGGGGTCCAGCGAGCAGCCGTTGTAATGGATGATTTCAATAAAGCGCATGGGATTGCGGTTATTTATTTGCAGGATGCCGCTGAGCCTGGAGTCCATGGGGATACCGGCTTTGAGCAGGGCACCGTTGATAACGATACTGCAGACGGTCAGCAGCCCGACCTTATCTGCGGGGATTATCACGTCGCCTATCTGTTCCCCGGCCTCAGCTACCGCTACCAGCCGGCTGGGGCAATAATCACTCTCGAATACAGGTTTCATCACTGTGAGCGCCTTTTTAAAGCCGGCCTTAGGGAAGAAAGAGATATTTACGGGTACGGTGCCGCGGCGCTTTTTATAATCGAAATTGGTGCGGAAAGCCAGCAGTTCTATCTTGGTTATGGCGTAGCCCACCTTGTCCTTGACCAGGGCGTTTTTAATCTCATTGAGCCCTTTTTCGGTAATGGTGCGACCGTCCCGGCCCCCCACCAGCTGGGTAAGCCCGCGCTCATCCATAAGCCTGAGGTGATATATCACTGCCCTTTCGCTGAGGACGACACCATGGTCTTTCAGGTGCTGGGCGATTATCCTGCCCCCGGCCGGTTTATTCAGGCTGTGCAGGACTTTGAGAATCGATAGTATTTTTCTCTCGACGTCGTGTGCTTCAAAACTCATGAGCCTAACCTTACGGCAACCGTTTGCCGTTTACCACTATATAACAGTTTGGAATAATTGTCAAGATGTCACAATGTAAATAATTTGTCACAATATGATAGAGTGTAAGGCAAGCGGTGACCGCTAAGGCAATTTGGAGGAGAATACATCCGGCAGGAAATCAGGCTTTAAACATGTAACCTGAGCCGTGTTTATTTAAAATCATATTTGGCGGGCTATCCTTGAGCTTATTGCGCAGGCGGCGGATGTAGATACGTATATTTTCCGTATCTCCCCGGTAATTCGTTTCCCAGATATTTTCCATAATACGGCCGTAAGGGACGACCTTATCTTTGTTCTTTACCAGGAGGATAAGCAGGCGGTATTCCACGGGAGTCAGCTTGACAGCCCGGTTATCCACCGTAACCTTCTGGTTGATAAAGTCGATTTTCAGGCGGGGGCTGACTATGGTAGTCTGGTTGTCCTTCAAGGGCAGGTTCTCCGTGCGTCTTAATACCGCCTTAACGCGCGCCAGCAGGGTCAGGTAGTTGAACGGTTTGACAATGTAGTCGTCGGCCCCGGTCTCCAGACCCCTTAAAATGTCGGCGTCATCAGACCGGACGGTCAGGACAATGACGGGAACGGAAGAGTAACTACGGACCTCCTTAAGTACGTCGAAACCGCTGATATCGGGTAAATTAATATCCAGGATAAGGATGTCCGGGTGCTCTTTTTTGACCAGATTAATCCCTTCGCGGCCGGTGCTGGCCGCCACCAGGTTGACCTCCGGCCAGCGGAACTCGAAGGCTATTTTAATAGCGTCGATGATACTTTTTTCGTCTTCGACGATGGCTACTTTCATGGTTGCCTCGCCGGGCGGATCTTTTGTTTACCTGACCTGTTACGGCACGGGAGCGTGAAAAAGAAGCTGGAACCCTTACCGACCTCGCTTGCCACATGGATAGCGCCGCCGTGAAGCTCGACCAGCATTTTACAGAGCGCCAGGCCCAGGCCTAGACCGCCCTGACTTTCGCCCGGACGGGATACCTGGTACCCGGGCTTGAATAGCATACGCCTTTTCCCTTTGGGGATGCCGGGGCCATAGTCCTGGACTTCTATGATTACAGTACCGGCATTCGCCGTCGCCCTGATGATTATCTTTTTCCCGGCGGAGGCATACTTGCAGGCATTATTGATGAGATTAAATAAGATTTGCCGGACACGCTCTTCATCCGCATACACGGCGGGTAAAGTACCGCTTTTTATTGCGAGGTTAATGGACATACCGTGCTGGTTAGTATAAGCTTTCGTTTCTTCTGCCAGGGAACGCAACAGCCGTTCGATATCCAGTGGTTTGAGCTCGAGCTTGAGCTTGCCGATTTCTCCCCGGATAACGTCATGAAGCTCGTCAATACGCTTGTTCAGGCTGTTAGCGCCTTCCCACACGTACCCCGCCAGCTTCTCCAGACGGGTAGTGCGGGTCTCCTCGGACAGCAGCTGGCTGGTGGCCAGGAGCGAGGTGAGAGGCGTCTTCAGCTCGTGTACCAGCTGCCGCGTAAAATCCACCCGGCTCTGCATCTCCAGTTGCAGCTTATTATACAGCCTCTTTTCCCGCGAGTACGATTTTTTTAAAGCGGTCTCGGCCATCCGGGACTCGATAATGTGCCCCAGCCTCTCGGCGATGCCGTGAATGAGGTCCCGCTCCTCTTTCAGGAACGGCCCCTCGTAAGAAAATGGCCTCTCTTCCAGATAATAGACCTCCAATTTGCCGGCAGGTTTTCCGTTCACGGTAATCGTGTCCGCCTGTTTCCAGCGGGCTTCCCTGAAATTCGTGGTTTGAAATACCCTGTCACTCAGACTGATGCGGGCGCAGGTGACCTCGGGGTATTGCCAGGCGGGCGGTATTAGGTCGACCACGCCCTGGAGGATGTCATCCAGCGAGGTACTCTCTTTTTCGACCAGACGTGAAATCCCGTAGAGACAGTTCAGCTCTTTAATGCGTTCGATAAGGTCATGGGTCAGCCCGCGGAGCCTGGCTTCGATGTCCCC
>CAZXYV010000100.1:0-3747 GCA_964645025.1 uncultured Dehalococcoidaceae bacterium
CCTCAGTTCGGATTGCAGGCTGAAATTCGCCTGCATGAAGTTGGAGTTGCTAGTAACCGCGTATCAGCTTGGCGCGGTGAATACGTTCTCGGGCCTTGTACACACCGCCCGTCACGTCATGAAAGTCGGCAACACCTGAAGCCGATGAGCTAACCCGCAAGGGAGGCAGTTGTCTAGGGTGGGGCTGGCGATTGGGACGAAGTCGTAACAAGGTAGCCGTAGCGGAAGCTGCGGCTGGATCACCTCCTTTCTAGGGAGATGATATGGTGTGCAACCAATCTCCTAGGTCGGTCGTCCCGACCTATAATCGGGACGCAAACTTTCCCTCCGCTGTCCAGTTGTTAAGAAAAACCCCGGTTGATAGCCGGGGTTTTTTATTTTGTGATAGACTATCGCCATTAGGGCTTTTTTGTTATATCACCAAATGTAATAGTTATATATGGTTTTTCTACTAAATACTCTGGAAATATTCTAAATTCTTGATAAGTAACGTGATTTGTGTCAAATATGTCTTTACACTCGATTTTTAATACACCTTCGATTTCTTTGATCTTTTTTTCCCAATCTTTTTGTATAAAAGTAGGTAAACGATAAAATACCGCTTCTTGTTGAGGTAAAATATGACTCGGGGATGAAGGTATGCAATTAAGTTCATTACAATAACGTGGTTCTAATAACTTATCCTCTTCAATTACATATTTCTCTGTTCCAATTTGTACTTTATTAGGCATCCAAGTCACTTCTGTAGAAAGGGCTGTACCAACTCCATAATTCCTTAGATGCCCATATTTTTGGCCTGATTTTAATCCTACAGAGTCTGCTTCCTTGGGGAAATCACTAAATACTTTTTCTGCATATTTAGGATCAATACCTCCAACCTTTCTTCCAATTTTGATAAATTCTATTAAGTGGTTACTGCCACCATAATCAAAAGCTAAATGTGGTATTTGGCGTAGTTTTCTATCTTTTTGGACTTCTCTTAACGCTTTTACTGAAAGCCACATTGATATAATGATTCCAATAAACACTATAAAAGGAGTAATCGTTTGTGCTATATCCGCATATTGACTTACTAACGTACTGTTCATGCTTATACTCCAATACACATAAAATAAATGTTAACAAGAGTATAATTACGAGTAATTCTTTTGTCAAATCTTATGTCAATATATTTCTCACCCCCTTAGTCCCCCTTCTATTTTAAACACCTCTCTCGCTCTCCCCTTACGAAGAGAGAAATATAATTCTCCCTCTTATCCCTCCTTACGAAGGAGGGATGATTTTTACCCTTCACCCTGACCTCTGCAACAAGGGGAGAGGAGATTCGCTGGATTCCGGCCTGCGCCGGAATGACAACCCCGTTGGGTGGGGCCGGTCAACGAGGTTTGGCGAGCCGGGGCAAGCGAGCCAAACCTCTAAAAAACACACCCCCCTTCCCTTGCGAAGCGAAGGGAAGGGGGCAGGGGGATAGGTTAAATATCGTATTGGGAGGGGAAAAGGAGTGGGGCTAAAAACCTTAACTACTGGATTCCCGTTTTCACGGGAATGACGTATCAGTGAGTAAAGCTTGATTTTCCTTAAGCTTCATCGTAAAATGAAAAGCGTTAAGGGCCATTAGCTCAGCTGGTTAGAGCACAGTCCTGATAAGACTGGGGTCTGTGGTTCGAGTCCACAATGGCCCACCATCATTCTCAGGAGTTCTCCGCTCAATCCTATGCATAATACTTCAGTTCCCCTTTGATTTTCAAATAACACATGTATTGGGTGCCCGATAAGTAAAATGGAGCGGCATAGTCAATATTTTACGAATTAAGGGCGGGATGAGTTCAGTATAATGCAAAGTATCTCAAATATTTAGCAAAATTCGCTTATGAATATACGAAATATAACATAAGGTAACAAATCAAACTTATGTTACTTTACAACCTACTTTTTTGTGACGGAGAGCTTCAGCACTCTTTTATCATGCCAAGCACAATAGTATAATATTGACACGGAAAGAGTCTCCCTCGAGAAACATATTATCCATGTGGTCAGAATTGAACCTGGCCTGAAGGGGCGGCTGTCAGCTTAAAAGAGGCCGGGGTGCAATAATAAGCTTAAGACGTCTTAGTATTTAAGCTGATCAGCAACCAGAGCGGAACCGGCATTTGAAGGAGGATAAATAATGACACGAAATGCCACAGTTAAGGTTGAGGGTGAAACAACTTACTATAGTTCTTGCAACTGCAATTGTGGTAGTGATAGCCACTGCGTCTTTAAGGTCCACATCAAAGATGGGAAAGTTGTTGCTGTTGAGCCTGATGACCGGTATAACACGGGCATAGGCAGGGAAGACGAGGTACTATCAGAGGATGACCTGATAAAAAATCGCCTCCAGAGAAGGCCATGCGTTAGAGGAATCGTCTTCCACAAAAATCTTTACCATCCCGACCGGGTTCTCTATCCGCTGCAAAGAGCTCCCGGCGCCAAGCGAGGAGAAGGGAAATTCCTCAGGATATCCTGGGATGAAGCCTTAACGACCATAGCCGATAGGATGAAGGAGATTAAGGAACGGTACGGGCCTTATTCTATATTAATACCCAAGGGGCCTAACACGACGGCAGAACGGCTTTTCTCATTCTGGGGGGCAGGAGTAAACACCTGGGGCTATTCTTCAGCTGATGCCGTAAGGTTAGCGATTCCACTTATATTCGGCCAGGGAGGCGGGGAAACAGCCGGGGCGGCATCAAGTTCAGCGCCGGATTTCCTAACCAATTCAAAATTAATCGTTATCTGGGGTTACGACCCGGCCATGGGCTCCATGGGACCCGGGTACCAGTTTGCCTGGTTTTTGAAGCTTGCCAGGGAGAGAGGCAAGAAGGTTATCATCTTCGACCCGAGATATACTCCGGCGGCTGAAGTTATAGCTGACCAATGGATACCGATAAAGCCGGGAACAGATTGTGCCATGTTTATGGCGATGGCTTACGTTCTATTCCAGGAAGATTCGTGGAACAAAGAGTTTGTGGCTCGTTATGTTGAGCCTAAGGGATTTGAGAAATGGCAGAGCTATATACTGGGTATAGACGATGGAGTTAAGAAAAGCCCGGAGTGGGCTGAAAGCCTATGTGCCGTGCCGGCAGAGACCATTCGAGCATTAGTTCATCTCATCACAAAGACAAATCCGTCCTGGCTCTTTTCCAGCATCGGGGTATACCGGAAAAGTCGTGGGGAAAATGCCGTGAGAGCCTTTGCTACTCTACAGGCGATGAGGGGAGCCTGGGGTACTCCAGGCACAGGCCCGGCAATAGTGGCTATGGGCCCACCGAATCCGGCACCAATATCAGAACGACTATCAGCATCGTGGGGCCCAAGGGGAGAGTATAGTGTTCCTATACTGTATAGATGTCATTATTGGGATGAGGCGGTTTTGCTTTTGGATAAGGTAAGGAGTGGCGAACTTAGTGAAAAAGACTATATGAGGATGGTAGGCTGGAGAGAAGACGCTTCCATATTGAAAGATTTCAATCCCAAGATGCTTTTCTGGGGTGGGGAATCACAATATGGCGCCAACCACCTGGTCACTCAGTTTGAATCGCCAAATAATCAAGTACGAGCCATGGAGAAAATGGAATTCATCGTTTCCGTGAATAGCATGATTACCCCTACCGCTAAATATGCCGATATAATTCTTCCCGCTCAAGATTGGATGTGGGAGGAAAAGAACATCGTCAAGAGCAGGGAAGGGTTTGCGTCTATCAACTA
>CAZXYV010000100.1:3847-6614 GCA_964645025.1 uncultured Dehalococcoidaceae bacterium
AAATTTATTAACTGTGATGAACTACGTGGTGACAAGCCCTTTGTTGGTTTTGATAAGCAAATCAAGGAAGGCAAACCATTCAATACAGAATCGGGTAAGATAGAGTTCTATTCCAACTATCTTGCCGATGAAGCCAACCGGGGTAAGGGTAAGCACTATGATGCTCATGGCAAGCTGTATGAATATATACCCAGTGATTGGGGCTCCCTTACCCCGATGCCAATCTATCAGAATGCGGTTAGAGGGATGGATGATCCCCTGGTCAAAAAGTATCCTTTGCTGATAATAACGCCGCCTTGCAGGTATCGGGTTCACTCCTTATTCTGGACCAACCCCTGGCTTAGAGACCAGGTCTATCAGCATAGAGTTTGGATAAGTATAACTGACGCCAAAGCGAGGGGAATAAAGGACGGAGACATGGTTACAGTTTACAATGATCGAGGTAAGGTGGTTATGCCGGCTTACGTTACCTCCAGGATAATGCCGGGCATAATCGCGATGCGCAGCGGAGGGTGGTATATCCCCGATGAATCCGGTGTTGATTTCGGGGCATCAGCATCAAGCTTATTAGGTGGTGATTTTGAAAGTTGCATTGCTCCGGCAAAGGCAACGAGTTTAGCCGAGTTAGAAAAGTATGAAGGAGAATTACCATGACCCAGTATGGTTTCTACATTGATCAGAGTCGCTGTACTGGCTGTAATACTTGCACCGTGGCCTGCATGCAATGGCATGATATTCAGCCGGGCTCGGTCAGGTGGATGCGTGTCTATCAATGGGAAAAGGGCACTTTCCCCAACACGAGGCTTCATATACTGCCTGTGCCGTGCTATCATTGTGAAAACCCTGTATGCATCAAGGCCTGTTCTAATAGAGCTATTTACAAGGAAAAGAAATATGGTGCCGTCCTGGTAGACCGTAAGAAGTGCACCGGAACCAGAGAATGCTGGAAAGCCTGCCCTTACGGGGCACCTCAGTATGATGGAGATGAACCCGGCAGGAAAATGTCAAAGTGCAACATGTGCATTGACCGTCTGGAGCAAGGGGCAAAGCCAATCTGTGTGGTAAGCTGCTCCATGAGGGCATTAGAGTTTGGTCCGGTCGAGGAATTGGTGAAGAAGTACGGTAACCTGAGGAGGCTTGAAGACATGCCCAAAGATTCTATCACCGGACCGGCAGTTGTCTTCAAACCTGCTGACGCCAAGACACCGGTTTTGCCATGGGATTCATCCAAAGCTCTAAAGCTGTGGCAGAAAAGACAATCACACCAGGGTGAGCCCTTGCCTGATATATTCACGGTAGAGTCGGATGTTACTGGAGCACCTCGGGACATTGTTGGCCGAAATCGGCTCGTGCTAAAGGCGAAAAATAGTGAAGAGCTGAAATACTATACAACAGATAACGAATAATAATCTGAAACTGAGAGTATGCTGGTGCTGCGTGTCATAGCTGGTGGAAATTCGGTCTGGCCAAGCTTAGTGTTACTGACCGCACCCAAGCGGCGGTTATCGCCATTCAACACGGCCTATGATCGCGTCATTTCTACATCTCATTAGACTCAGGGTCATTATAATCTGTTGTACCTGCATCTAGTCCCCAGGCAATAATTCACTTGACATTGTTGTGGACATCGTATAAAATAATAGTATACGGTAAATGGTTGCCGTATGCCGTGCTACTTCAAAGGTAGTTAAGAATTAGCACTTGAACTTATAGTAAAGGCGAATTTATGAAAGATAAGTCTTTACAGATTTATGTGTTTTGCTGTACCACCAGCTATGACCAAGCTCAGGTGATGCGGAATTACAGCCCGCCGGGAAGTGAGATGAGGGTGATTTCATTACCCTGTTCGGGTAAATTGGATATTCTCTACCTGATAAAAGCGTTTGAGACCGGTGCCGATGGGGTGGCGGTAATGATGTGTCAGGATGGCGAGTGCCGGTACCTTGAAGGCAACATGAGAGCCAGGAAACGGGCGGAGGCAGTCGAAGAACTGCTCGAGGAAACAGGGCTTGGCGAGGGCCGCGTGGCGGTAATCCAGATGGATAATCGTGGTATCGAGCCGACGATGCGAGAGTTAGAGAATTTTTGCCTCAAGATAGCGGCTCTGGCTCAAGGTAGTCAAGCGAAGGTATTTCAAACCTAACAATTTATATAATTCACAAATCAGCCTGTTGCACAAGGAGAACCGGGTATGAAACTTGATAGCAGATTAGCCGGTAAACTCGACGGAAAAGATTTTATTTTTACCGCGGAGTATCAACCGCTGGCCGGAACCGATGCTTCGTTTGTAGAAGCGTGTACTAAATCTTTTAATAACCGCCTGACGGCGGTGAATGTCGCGGATAATCACTACGGCGTGGTTATGTCCAGTTTAGCCGCTTCGGTGGCTTTGAACCGGGCGGGCATAGAACCGGTTTATCAGGTAGTCACCCGGGACAGGAATCGTATTGCATTACAATCCGACCTGCTGGGGGCGGCGTTTCTGGGCATAAAAAATGTGCTTTGCCTGTCCGGTTTTCATCAGACGCTGATAGGTTGTCCCCAGGCGGCAAACGTCTTTGATATAGATTCGATTCAACTTATTAACCTGGTAAAGACGATGAATGGAGGGTTGCTCCTTGACGGCACGAAAATCCAGGGCGAGTTTTCCATGCTGATTGGGGCGGTAGCTAATCCTTATCTGAAACCCCTGGAATTGAATATCCTGCGGCTAGGTAAAAAAGTGGCCGCCGGCGCCAACTTCATCCAGACTCAGGCGGTGTTTGAT
>CAZXYV010000101.1:0-6564 GCA_964645025.1 uncultured Dehalococcoidaceae bacterium
GCGTTGCGCGCCATTGCCCAGTGGCGCGATAAAATCTCCCCCGATGACGAGATGGAAAAACTGAATAAACATAATGTGCAGGTGCTTACCTGTAAAGATGAGGCTTATCCCCGCCGCTTAAAAGAGATATATGATTACCCGCCGGTGCTTTACCTACGCGGCGCGCTGCTGCCGGAGGATGAATGGTGCTTGGCAGTGGTCGGTACACGGCGGGCCACCGTCTATGGCAAGCAGGTCACCGAAGAGATGGTCACCGACCTTGCCCGCAGCAAGATAACCATTATCAGCGGCCTGGCCAGGGGCATCGATACCATCGCCCACCGCAGCGCTTTAGAGGCCGGCGGCCGCAGTCTGGCTGTTTTCGCCTGCGGTCTGGACATCGTCTACCCTAATGAGAACGAAAGCCTGGCGCGGGACATCATGGCGCACGGGGCTTTGCTCAGCGAATACCCCCTGGGCACTCGGCCCCGCGCCGAGAACTTTCCCCGCCGCAACCGTATTTTAAGCGGTTTGAGCCTGGGCGTCCTGGTCACCGAGGCGGATGAAGACAGCGGGGCGATGATTACCGCTGCTGACGCCATCGAGCAGGACCGTGAAGTCTTCGCCGTCCCCGGCAGCATCCTTTCACCGGCCAGCCGGGGCACCAACCGCCTGATTCAAAAGGGTGAAGCCAAGCTGGTGCGTACCTATACGGATATCCTGGAAGAACTGAACCTGACGACGGTCGCCCGCCAGATGGAAATGCGGGAAATACTGCCGGAATCCGAAACCGAGTCCGCCCTTTTAAAGCATCTTGGTGCCGAGCCGTCTCACATCGACGAGGTCTGCCGCAAAAGCGGTCTGCCGGCGGCCACGGTCAGCGGCACCCTGGCGATGATGGAACTGAAAGGACTTATTAAACAGGTGGGAGCCATGAACTATGTTCTGGCGCGGGAGCTGCGGCAGGAATATCGAGTGAGAGTTGATTGATAAATATGAGTAAAAAATTGGTTATCGTGGAATCGCCGGCCAAGACCAAGACGCTGGGTAAAATCCTCGGCAAGGGTTACACCCTCAAGGCCTCGCTGGGGCACGTGCGTGACCTTCCCCGGGGACAGATGGGGGTGGACATCGAGCACGGTTTTACCCCGAAATACGTCGTGCCCAGGGCCAAGACCAAGCTCGTCAACGAGCTCAAGGCGGCCGTGAAAGGCGCCTCGTCCGTTTATCTTGCTACCGACCCCGACCGCGAGGGTGAGGCCATCGCCTGGCACCTGGCCGAGGTTACCGGCACCGATAAAAAGCCTTATTACCGCGTCGTGTTCCGCGAGATTACCGAAGCAGCCGTGAAGTCGGCTTTCCAAAGCCCCCGGAAGATAGATATGCAGCTCGTGGACGCCCAGCAGGCGCGGCGCGTGATGGACCGGCTCGTCGGCTATAAAATCAGCCCGCTGCTCTGGAAAAAGGTCAGAAAACGCCTTTCCGCCGGACGGGTGCAGTCGGTAGCGGTTAAAATAATCGTCGACCGCGAGCGGGAAATCCAGAAATTCGTCGCTGAAGAGTACTGGGTCATCGAGGCCGAGCTGACCAAGAAGAAGGAGAAAAAACCTTTCCGGGCGACGCTGGTCGGCCTCGTTGGTGGCGCTAAGCTCGACGTCCATACCCAACCGGAAGCTGAAAAGATACAGGGCACCCTGGAGAAGGCCGCCTATGATGTTCTCAAGGTCGCCACGAAGAAAGCCACCCGGCAGCCGGCCCCGCCTTTCACCACCAGCACCTTGCAGCAGGAGGCCTGGCGCAAGCTCCGTTTCTCCGCCAAGCAGACCATGGCCATCGCCCAGCAGCTTTATGAAGGCGTATCCGTCGGCGCTGAAGGTAACGTCGGCCTCATCACCTACATGCGTACCGATTCCACCCGCGTGGCGGATACGGCGATAGCGGAAACAAGGGAATATATTCAAAAGAAGTACGGCCATGAGTACCTGCCGCCCCGCGCCCGTGTCTATGCCACGCGCGCCCGTGGAGCGCAGGAAGCACATGAGGCTATCCGCCCTACCCGGATTCACCGTGAGCCGGCGGCGATTAAAAAGTATCTCAATGCCAGTCATTTCCGCCTTTACGACCTTATCTGGAAGCGGATGGTCGCCAGCCAGATGGCGGCGGCGCTGTTCGATAATACTACGGTAGATATCGAGGCCAAGGACCATAAAGACTATTTATTGAGGACGGCCGCCTCGGTCAATACCTTCCCCGGCTTTATCACCCTCTACAGCGAAGGTAAAGACGAAGCGGAAGAAGAAGGCATCAAAAATATGCTCCCCCGCCTGGAAAAAGGCGACGATTTGAACCTCCTCGGGCTATTCCCGGAGCAGCGCTTTACCCAGCCGCCGCCCCGCTATACCGAGGCGACGCTGGTCAAGGCCCTGGAGCAGAACGGTATCGGCCGGCCCAGCACCTATGCGCCGACGATTTCCACCATCCAGGAGAGGGACTATGTCCTGAAGGCTAAAGGCATCTTTCAACCTACGGAGCTCGGTTTCGCCGTTAACGATTTTCTTATCCAGTATTTTCCGGATATCATCAATGTCAAGTTCACCGCCGACATGGAGAACGAGCTCGACGACATCGCCGGTAAAGAGCGCGACTGGCCGAGTGTGATACAGGACTTTTATGTCCCTTTCGATAAAGACCTGCAAAAAGCGCTCGAGACCGCCGCGAAGGTGAAAATCGAGGATGAAAAAACCGGTGAGGCCTGCCCTAAATGCGGCAAGCCGCTGGTGGTCAAGACCGGGCGCTTCGGAAAATTTGTCGCTTGCAGCGGCTTCCCTGAATGCAAGTACACGCAATCATTCCAGGTGAAACTGGGCGTTAAGTGCCCCGATTGCGGCGGCGATATTATCCAGAGGGTCAGTAAAAAGAAACGCACCTTCTATGGCTGCGGCAATTACCCCAAATGTAAATTTATCACCAGCTTTAAGCCTTTACCCCAGCCCTGCCCCCGGTGTAAGGGCCTGCTCACCCAGCACGGTAAACAGGCCTGGTGTACCAAGTGCGAGTATAAAGGGAAAATAGAAGAAGCTAAGACCGAGGAGAAAGTATCGTAACCCATCCCCCTGTGTCCCCCTTCCCTCGTGGATTTTTAAAGGGAAGGGGGATTAAGGGGGTGAGGTAAAAATATCAGGGTATTATTTAAAAGACTATGCCAACTGAAGTCTTTAATAAATACATCGCTTTCCTGGAGGCGGAGAAAAACGCCTCAAAATATACCGTGCGTAACTATACCCGCGACCTGCGGGAGTTCTTTGCTTTCGTTACGGGCAAAAATATAGATTCTCTTAAAGACGTCAATAAGCTGACACTGCGCGCTTACCTGGCCTACCTTCTGGAGCAGGGCTTCGCCAAGTCCAGCATCGCCCGCAAGCTCTCGGCGATACGCTCGTTCTACCGCTACCTTATGCGCGAAGAATTAGTAACTGCCAGTCCGGCGGCCACCACCGTTTCCCCCAAACTCGACAGGCGTTTGCCCTCCTTTCTGACCGTGGACGAGGCCAAGCGCCTGGTGGAGTCGCCGGACCTTACGCAGCCCCACGGCCAGCGCGACCGCGCCCTGCTGGAGCTTTTATATGCCTCCGGCCTGCGCGTCAGCGAACTGGTGAACCTGAACATCGAGCAGGTAAACCTGGCCACCAACGAGCTCCGCGTCTGGGGCAAAGGCGCCAAGGAGAGGGTCGTCCTGATGGGCGCACCGGCGGCTCACGCTCTGAATGAGTACATCAACCAGGGCAGACGTGAACTTCTGGGCGGCAAGAAGACCAATGCCCTGTTCGTCAACCGCTACGGCGCCCGGCTACTGGCACGAAGGGTACAGAAAATCCTGCTCAAATACTCCCGCAACATCAATAAAAAGGTGCACCCCCATATCCTGCGCCATACCTTCGCCACGCACTTGCTCGACGGCGGCGCCGACCTCAAGGTAGTCCAGGAGCTCCTGGGACACGCCGACCTTTCTTCCACGCAGATTTATACCCATGTCACGCGTAGCCAGGCGCGCCGTATCTACCTCGCCGCCCACCCCATGGCCCAGGGAGAAGGCGGTAAGCGTGAATAAACGCGTGCTAAAGCTGCGCCGCCTCTTTGACGAAAATAAAATCGATGCTGCCTTCATCACACAGGCGGAGAACCGGCGCTATCTCTCCGGCTTCGATGGCACGGCGGGCTATCTGTTCATCACCCCCAAAAAAGCGGTGCTCGCTACGGACTTCCGCTATACCGAGCAGGCCGCCCGGGAAGCCCCTGACTTCGAGATTCTACGTATCGGCGGCAATATGGCCGACTGGTTTCCCTCGCTGATAGGTGATTCTGGCGTAAAAAGGCTGGGCTTTGAAGCTGCCGATGTTACCTACAGCTTTCATCGCCAGTTGCAGAACGCTTTAAAGAAAAAAGGTGTCAAGGTAAAATTAATTCCCGTAAGTGGACTGGTGGATTCCCTGCGGTCGGTGAAAGAGCTTAAAGAAATCGAGTTTATTATTCAAGCTTCGTCTATCACCGATGCGGCTCTGGAACAGGTCGCCGACCGCATTAAAGCCGGGATGACGGAGAGACAGGTCGCCTGGGAACTGGAAAAAACTATGAGGGAAAACGGCAGCCAGGCGCTCCCCTTTGAGATTATCGTGGCCTCGGGGCCGAACGCCGCCCTGCCCCATCATAAACCGACCGACCGCTCTATCCGGGAAGGCGAGCCGGTGGTGATAGACATGGGGGCAAAAGTCAGCGGGTATGCTACCGACCTCTCCCGTACCGTGTGCGCCGGCCGGCCTGACGCCAAATTTAAAAAGGTATACAATACTGTTCTTAAAGCGCAGACAACGGCGATTTCTAAAATCCGTGAAGGCATGTCTGGTCACGAAGCGGACCGTGTCGCCCGGGAGATTATTAAAAAAGCCGGCTATGGCGAGGCCTTCGGACACGCGCTGGGCCACGGCGTCGGCCTGGCGGAACATGAATCACCCCGTCTCGGCCCCGGCTCGAAAGACACGCTTGCCGGGGGTATGGTGTTCACCATCGAGCCCGGCATCTATCTTCCGGGATGGGGCGGCATCAGAATCGAAGATACCGTCGTCATGGAAAAAGGGAAAGTGAAACCGCTGACCAAAGCCATAAAAGCAACGTATTGAAAGAAAGTGAGGTTGAGAAACCCGCCTTGCTGAAAGCCGACCTTCATATCCACACCCGGTACTCCATGGACTGCCAGACGCCCCTGGATAAGATTATCAGCCGTTGCCAGGAACTGGGGATTAACTGCATCGCCATCGCCGACCACGGCACCGCCGAAGGCGCTTTAGAGATGCAGAAAATCGCCCCTTTCAAGGTCATCGTTGCCGAGGAAGTTATGACCACCCACGGTGAAATCATGGGGATGTTTCTCAAAGAGACCATACCCAGCGGTATTACACCTCAAGAGGCTGTCAAAGCCATCCGGGCGCAGGGCGGCCTGGTGAATATCCCTCACCCCTTCGAGACGATACGCGGCTCCGCCCTGAAAGATGCCATGATTGATGAAATCGCCGGGGGTATCGACCTCATGGAGGTGCTCAACTCGCGCAGCCCCTTCCCGGCCAACACCAAGAAAGCGCGTGACTTCGCGGAAAAGCACGGTATACCAGGCTGCGCCGGCAGCGATGCCCATACCCTCTTTGAAATCGGCAACGCTTATATTGAAATGCCGGACTTTAATACGTCAGAAGAATTTCTGAAATCCGTCGCCAGCGGTAGAATTCACGGGAAAAGGTCGGGCATGTTTGTACATCTATTCAGCGTTTGGTCCAGGCTGAAATTTAGATTGTCCATAAGGAATAAACATGAGCAAAAAATATAAAATCGGCTGGTTCTCCACGGGCCGAGGCGCCGGTTCCAAGGCGCTTCTCAAGACCGTCCAGGAAGCTATTATCGCCCGAGAACTGGATGCGCAAATAGAGTTTGTTTATTGCGCCCGGGAACGGGGCGAAACAGAACCGACTGACCAGTACCTGGACATGGTGCAGGGCTACCATATCCCCCTGGTCAGCTTTTCCTATCAGAAATACCGCGCCATGAGAGGTATGCCCAGCCCCGACCTGTCCCAGCCCCTGCCTCAATGGCGCATCGACTATGATAATGAGGTCATCAAGCGCCTGAAAAAGTTCCACCCCGACCTCTGCGTGCTGGCCGGTTTGATGATTGTCACCTCACCATTGATGTGCAATAAGTACGCTATCATCAACCTGCACCCGGCGGCCCCGGGCGGCCCCGCTGGCACTTGGCAGCAGGTAATCTGGAAACTTATCGAAAACAAATCGGACACGCAGGGGATAAAAATGCACGTGGCCATCCCGGAGCTGGACATGGGCCCCACCGCCACTTTCTGCACCTTCCCGATACGCGGTAAGGCCTTCGACCTGTACTGGGATGAGATAAAAGGAAAAACTATCGAGGATATTAAGAAAACGCAGGGTGTGGAGAACCCCCTGTTCAAGACCATCCGGGAACACGGCGCCGTACGGGAGCTACCGCTGACGGTAGCCACGCTCAAAGTCTTCAGCCAGGGCA
>CAZXYV010000102.1:0-6543 GCA_964645025.1 uncultured Dehalococcoidaceae bacterium
CATCTCTAAGGGTGGTCGTCGCTTTTTCACAGCCGACGACGCAGGGAATGCCGAGTTCACGGCTGACGATGGCGGCGTGGGCCGTCCGGCCGCCGCGGTCGGTGACGATGGCCGCCGCGCGTTTCATCGCCGGTACGAAGTCCGGCGTGGTCATTTCAGCTACCAGTATATCGCCTTCCAGCACCTTGTCTATCTGGGAGGGGTCGGGTACTATTTTCACCGGGCCGGAGGCTACGCCCGGGCTGGCCGGCGCCCCGGACAGGATTATCGGCGCATCAATGTCATGGGTGGTCTTTTCCTCTTTTTTGGTAGTGGTCACCGGGCGGGTCTGCACGATATAGATTTTGCCTTTTTCTTTGGCCCATTCCACGTCCTGAGGCCACTGGTAATGGTCTTCCAGGGTCTGGCCTATCTTCGCCAGGAAAATAATATCATCATCGGTTATCTTCTGGCTGGCCTGCTCCGCCGGCGTCAGGTCTATCTTGATGTTATCGGCCTTACCGTGGGCGCCCGCTTTCTTGACCAGCTTCCATTCCTGTTTTTTAATCTCTTTTCTCTGGATTTTCATATCCTTTTTACCGACGATGTAGTGGTCGGGCGTCACATCCCCGGAGACAATCATCTCGCCCAGTCCCAGTACCGACTCGATGGTTATCTCTTCCCGGTTGTTGGTAGAGGGTTCGATGGTGAACATTACGCCCGATGACTCGGACTGCACCATTCGCTGCACCGGTACGGCGATACCGACCTTGAAATGTTCGAAGCCCTGCTCCTGGCGGTAGAAGATGGCCCGGGCGCCGAAAAGGGACGCCCAGCAGTCCTGCACGGCCCTAACCACATCTTTCTCACCCTGGATATTGAGGAAGGTGGCCTGCTGGCCGGCAAACGATGCCTCCGGCAGGTCTTCGGCGGTGGCCGAGGAACGTACGGCAACCAGCCCCTTGCCCATCTTGACGTAGGCCTGTTCGATTTCCCGGGCTGTCTCGGGAGGCATGGCCGCATTCTGTACTAATTTCTGGACTTCAAGAGCGACCGATTGGAGCTGTTTGCTGTCGTGAACGTTAACGGGGTCGAGGAGAGCCTTGATTTTATCATGGAGTTTTGTTTTTTCAATGAAGTCGAAATAGGCTGAAGCGGTGACGATAAACCCGGGGGGTACGGGTATCCCGGCATTGGTCATTTCCCCCAGGTTAGCCCCCTTCCCCCCCACCAGAGATATATCTTTTTTGGTGACTTCTTTGAACCAGACTACCGCTTTCTGGCCTTGCTTCATGATTATGCCTCCGTTTTGTTTGGGTTTTGTACGGGCAGGGTGATGATTCATTATATCATATTTAGCAACCATATTTGTCAACCTCCCTCGTATTAAACACTTTATTGGCCTTTCAATTATAAGTAAGGAAATTGAAGCTGGACAATAGGGGATTCCCTGATTGTTACGTCACAAAACACCAATATTAGCTTCCTGATGGCTATGACAGACCGAATTCTCCAAGATATTATTTGACACAGGGTAAAATGGGAGTTAGAATTTTAAAGACATGGTTGAGAAAAGGGGGAGGGAGCATCGGTATGATTGAGATGACGATTGACAGCATTCGCGTTAGCCTGATGAACTACCAGCGCGTGGTGATATTAAAGGAAAAAGCATCTGACCGCTATCTACCTATCTGGATTGGCCCAGCGGAGGCGGATGCCATTGCGGTAAAGCTGCAGGGTGTGGCGGTGCCCCGGCCGCTGACCCATGACCTTTTAAGCTCGGTTATCGAGTCGCTGGGGGCGGTGGTCAATTCCATCATCGTCAACGACCTGAAAAATGATACCTTTTACGCCAAGGTCATCCTCGATGTTGACCAGAAGCAGGTGGAGGTGGACTCCCGCCCGAGCGATGCGCTGGCGCTGGCGGTAAGAACAGGAGTGCCCATCTACGCCGATGAATCGGTCCTGGATAAAGCCGGCATCCTGCTCGACGGGGAGACGGGCCGGCCTATTTTCGAGGAAGGGGAAGAGACCGGCGGTAAACAGACCCGGGTCAGTGACGATGAGATGAAGAAAAAGATGTCCGCTTTTTACGATTTCATCAACACCCTCGACCTCGATGACTTCGATAAAAGAAAGTCTTAACCAGAAATAACATTGGTACCCTGGGAAATTAAGAGCCCTGAAATAAAAAAACAGGGCTCTTTTCATAGACTATTGACAATTATTAGCTATGATGTTAATATTCGTTCGACTTTATTGAAACATAAGGCTCAGTCACGTTTTAAATCTATTAAGGAGGCAGGCATGGCAATCGACGGGACCTATGAAATCGAGATCGATTCACCGATGGGGAAGCAGGAAACGAAGTTAACCCTCAAGGCCAAGGGCACCACGCTTACCGGTTCCTCGGAAAGCTCCTTCGGCCAATCGACGTTCACCGGCAAGGTCAATGGCGACCAGGTGACGTGGGACTCGGAGATAAATGGCCCGATGGGTAAAATGAAGCTTACCTTTAGCGGCAAGATAAAAGGCAATGATTTCTCCGGTGAGGTTAAAGCCGGAATGTTTGGCACTTATCCTTTCAAGGGCAAGAGAGTATAGGAAGCCTTTATCCTCTCCTCCCCCCTAGATTCCAGGGTCAAGCCTTCAGGCTGAAGCCCGAGAGTGACGTTACTAGATATTGTTTATCCTTACCTGTCGGCGAGTATATCCAGAGGTCTATATCTAAAGTCACAGAACGGCTTGACCTGAGGTGCCATATTCTGCTATCATGCTCAGGGTCAGATAAAATGAGGTCGGCATGAACAGGTGGACAGCGGCTCTGAGGCTGACCGGCATCGGTTTTTACATCGCCGCCTGTATTCTGATAGGGGTTTTAACCGGCCTCTGGCTGGATAATAAGCTGGATACCAAGCCCTGGTTGATGATTGGCGGGTTGCTTTTGGGATTGGTAATAGCAGTTTACGGTGTGTATCGCATGATTCGGCCCCTCATGAATGACAAGCAAGACAAGGAGAATGGCTAGTGGCGGAGCGTAAAAAGCGCGGCTGCCTGGGTTGTTCTTTCCCCATTTTAATCATTATTATTATCATCACTCTGGCTCTGATCGTCATCGGTTTCCTGGCGGGGCCCCTGGGCAAGAGCCTGGTTGGCGATGTCGGCTTGCCTGGGTGGCTCAGCGTCCCCCGCCCCGAACCGCACCTGCCGGCGCCGGTCCTCTTACATCTCTTCGGTCTTCCCATTACCAACACCATTATTGCCGGCTGGATTACCGTGATTTTCCTGGTGGTGCTCAGCTGGGCGGTTACCCGCCGCATGCAGCTTGTGCCCGGCCGTTTGCAGGCCGCCTTCGAGTTCTTGCTTGGCTGGATTTTCGACCTTTGCAATAGCATCGCCGGGGAAAAAAACGGACGGAGGTTTTTCCCGGTCATTTGCAGCATCTTCCTGTTCGTTCTCTTTAACGCCTGGCTCAGCCTGATTCCTGGCTTCGGCTCGATCGAGATTACCGTTCACGGGCACGAGTATGAGTTGCTCCGTGGCTCGAATACGGACGTCAATACACCCCTGGCCATAGCCTTGGTGTCCTTTGTATTCGTTATATTCTATGGATTGAAGGAAGCCCGCATGGGCTTCGTCCGCCAGTATCTTAACTTCGGCCAGTTTTTCCACAGTGTCGGCCAGATATTTAAAGGCAAATTTAGCCCGATGGGCATCTTCTCCGGGGCGATCTTTATTATTGTCGGCGGACTGGAGTTTCTCAGTTTACTTATCCGTAATATCAGTTTTACCTTCCGTCTCTTCGGCAACATGACGGCGGGGGAGATACTGCTGCTTATCGCGGCTTTCTTGGTGCCGTGGGTGCTGGCTTTGCCTTTCTACGGGCTGGAGATGCTGGTAGGTTTCGTGCAGGCGCTGATTTTCAGCGGCCTGACGCTGGTCTTCGTGACGATGGCGGTTAGCCCTCATGAAGAAGAATCACACTGAAAGTATTTTTTAGAAAAAACTAATGCAAGGAGGATGAATAATGGACCCACAATCAATGAAGATGTTAGCCGCGGGGTTGGCGATGGGACTGGGCGCCATCGGGCCCGGCATCGGCATCGGCATCCTGGGCTACGGGGCGATGCAGGGCCTGGCGCGTAACCCGGAGGCCAGAGGGCCAATCATGACCAACATGATTCTGGCCATCGCTATGGCAGAAGCCGTAGCTATCTATGCCCTGATTGTGGCAATCATACTTGCCATGGTCGCCTAATTAATATTTATTTATTGTAAAGGAGCGGAACCATGGAAGAGAGTGGTCTCCCGGCTTTAATCGTGGTTATGGCTTCAGCCGCTGTCGTCATCGGGATAACAGTGGCTATGGCGGTGATTACCTGGGTATTTATCTTCGCTAAAGCCTAGACGTTGACCATGGACAGGTCCCCGGGTAAAATAGGGTATTTTTCAGCTTTCCCGGGGTCTGAACCGGATATTGGGAGGGTATCGTGGAAGGACTTGGAATAAGTATACCGACATTCCTGACGCAGGTGGTGACTTTCATCATCCTGCTGGTGATTCTGCGCTTTGTGGCCTATAAACCAATTATGCGTATGCTGGACGAGCGCTCCCGGCGCATCAAGGAAAGCATGGACCAGGCCGAGTCCGTTAAAGAGGCGTCGACCCGCGCCGGGGAACAGGTTAAAAAGCAGCTCGAAGAGGCCAGCCGGGAAGGACAGGAGCGGCTAGCCCGCGCGGTGCGGGTGGGCGAGGAGGTCAAGCAGAAGGCGCAGGTAGACGCCCGGCGGGAAGCCGAAGCCCTCGTCCAGAGGGCGCGCGCCGAGATACAGCGAGAGCGTGATGACGCCATCGGCGAGGTGCGCCGTGAGTTCGCCGATTTAACGGTGCTGGCGGCGGGCAAGGTCATCGAGCGCTCCCTGGACAAGAAGCAGCACCGCGAACTCATCGAGAAGGTGCTGGAAGAAAGCACCAAGCAAAAGAAAGAGTAACGGACAAAGAAGGTCGTTTAGCAATGAAAAAACTTTTAAATTCACCGCTCACCCTGAGCCTGTCGAAGGGCAAGAAAAGTATATCAATATGGTTCGACAAGCTCACCATGAGCGGTTGCTAAACGACCTGGATAAAACGGGAAGGTATTATGCCGAAAAAAGCCCACCCCCGGCGCTATGCGCAGGCAGTATTCGAGATAGCGCTGGAGAAAAATGAACTGGAACGGTGGCAGACTGACCTGCAAGAGATAGTCGACGTAATGAGTAACGCCGACTTCCTGGCGGCCATGGAAAGCCCCAAAATCAGATTTAGTGACAAATCTAGACTACTATCACGCCTGGGGGATATCAACCCCCTGGCTTTGAACCTGGTGCGTTTGTTAATCGTCAGGAACGGGATTGGCATGCTCGGCGCCATCGCCGGGGAATACCAGCGCCTGGTGGACGCTTATCACGGCATTCAGCAGGCTGAGGTCGTGACCGCCGTTCCTATCGATGCTAAAGATAAAGCGAAGCTGGCCGAAAACCTGGGCGCCCTAGTGGGCTCGAAGATTGTGTTGGAGCCGCGGGTGAACCCGGAGATACTCGGCGGGATTATCGCCAGGGTGGGCGGTAAACTGCTCGATGGCAGCACCCGCAGCAAGCTTATGGCTTTAAAACGCGAGCTCATCGGCGCGGGAAGAAAAGTGTAAATGAGAGCGGCCGGGGCAATAATGTGGCCAAGGAGGTAGCCGGATGGCAACGAGAGGCGAAGAAATTGTATCGATTTTAAAACAGCAGATTCAGCAGTTCGGCACGGCCGTAACCATGGTGGATGTCGGCACCGTGATAGAAGTCGGCGACGGTATCGCCCGGATTCACGGGCTGGCCTCGGCCAAGTACAACGAACTGCTTCAGTTTCCCAACGATGTTATCGGCATTGCTCTGAACCTGGAAGAGGACAGCGTCTCCGCCGTTGTCCTGGGCGACTACACGCAAATCAAAGAAGGCGACGAGGTCAAGTGCACCGGGCGTATCGCGGAAGTGCCTGTAGGGGAGGCCATGATCGGGCGCGTTGTCGACCCGCTGGGACGACCGCTGGATGGCCGGGGTGCGATTAAGACCGATAAGACAAGACCGATAGAGCGCGTCGCGCCCAACGTGGTGCTGCGCGCTCCGGTGGATACGCCGGTGCAGACCGGCATTAAGGCCGTGGATAGCATGTTTCCCATCGGGCGCGGCCAGAGAGAGCTCATCATCGGCGACCGCTCCACTGGCAAGACGGCCATCGCCCTTGATGCCATTATCAACCAGAAAGGCGGCGATTTAATCTGCATCTATGTCGCTATCGGCCAGAAGGTGTCGCAGGTGGCGCGCGTCGTGGCCACGCTGACCAGCTACGGTGCCATGGAGCATACCATCGTCGTCGCGGCCAGCGCCTCCGATTCCGTCGCCCTGCAATATCTGGCGCCCTACGCCGGCTGCACCATGGGCGAAGAGTTTATGGAGCAGGGCAAGGACGTCCTGATTGTTTATGATGACCTTTCCAAGCACGCCTGGGCCTACCGCCAGCTCTCACTGTTGCTGCGCCGCC
>CAZXYV010000103.1:0-6530 GCA_964645025.1 uncultured Dehalococcoidaceae bacterium
CGGTGCCGGGTCGGGGTGCAATCCACTTATCCCCCAGGATGGTGGCGGTATAGTTGCAGAACGGGTCGATGAAAATCTGCTTCGTGCCCAGTTCTTTTAACCAATACCGCCAGATAACAGACTCCTGCCCGCCGTAGATGCCGCGCGTCGAGTCGGGGTCGTTGCCCCAGTGCACCACCAGGTCGGTGTTTTTCAGGGCGTCTTCCAGCAGGTCGTACTGCTCGGGCATGCCCAGCCGCCAGAAGAAGCCATAAACATGGGTCGCCCCCCAGTGCCACCCTTCCCAGCTATCCGGATTATCTAAAATATCGGTGAAACCGATGAGATTGAAGAACCGCGCCCACGTCGAGGTGCGGTAGCCGACATTGCCCCAGTTATGGTGCGAGGAGGCGCGGGACATGATGGCCTCCGGCCCGTAGGCATCCCTGATGCGCTTCATTTCACCGGCGACAATGTCCAGAGCGGTATCCCAGTTGATAGGCTTGTAGCCTGATTTGCCGCGGTTTTCCGGGTGTCTTTCCCCATCCGGGTCGAAGTCTTCCCTTATCAGGGGATACTTTAGGCGTAAATCCGAGTATATCCGCGCCTTTTCGCCCATTGTGTACGGGGAAACACAGGCCTTTCTCAGCGGTGAAAACCGCCTTTGGCCGGCATCTATTGTCCATGACGGTGCGTCTGCATCGGTTAGCGGCAGGGGCCGTACGCGTACTATCCTGCCGTCCTTGACCTGCACCAGCACCGGGCCGCCGTTGGTGAGGTTCGTAAAGGTTTTTTCCAAAGCCGGTTATCGCCTTTCAAGTATTAGTATTATCTTGTTCATCGATAGCAGATTATGCGATGGGTCTTTAACCTGTAAAATTATATGCTGTGGTATTTACCCCTATATAAAAGTATAATAATAAACACGACTTATATCAAACTGGAGATTGAAATATGCCGGAGAAAAAGTTGCTCTGCTGGAACGTTAACGGCATCCGGGCTATCAAGGGAAAGGGGTTTTTCGACTGGTTTGATAAAGAATACCCGGATATTCTTTGCCTTCAGGAAACTAAGGCCCAGCTCGACCAGCTCGATGCCGATTTGAAGGAGCCGCAGGGCTATCATACTTACTGGGCTTTTCCCGAAAGGAAAGGCTACAGCGGGGTGGCCGTCTTTACCAGAGACGAGCCGCGCGATGTCAGGTATAACTTCGGCGCTACCGGCCTCGACATTGAGGGACGGGTTATCATCGCCGAGTATCCCGCGTTTACCCTCTTCAACATCTACTTTCCCAACGGCAAGAGTGGCCCGGAACGCCTTAACTATAAAATGACTTTTTATGATACTTTCTTAAAATATGCCGATTCTCTGAAAGCCGCCGGAAAGAAACTGGTCATCTGCGGCGATGTCAATACCGCCCATAAGGAAATCGACCTCGCCCGACCCAAGGAAAACAGCAAGGTCTCCGGATTCCTGCCCGAAGAAAGGTCCTGGATAGACAAGTTCATCTCTCACGGCTACGTGGATACCTTCCGGCACTTTAATAAAGAGCCAAACCAGTATACATGGTGGGACTTGAAGTCCGGCGCAAGAGCAAGAAACGTGGGCTGGAGAATCGACTATTTCTTCGTCAGTGAAAACCTGCTCCCGTCGCTGACCGGCGCTTTCATCATGCCCGGGGTCATGGGGTCAGACCACTGTCCTATCGGGATTACCTTGAAACCGGACTAGCACCAATATCACCTCTCCCTTGATGGGTTCACCCTGAAGGTTCTCCCTGAAGGGAGAGGTCGGGTGAGGGTGAAATCGAAGCCCCCTCACCTTAATCCTCTCCGTTCGGCTGAGCTCACGACGAAGCCCACGGAGGGGAGAGGAATTACATAGCTTCCTATATAAGCTGATATTAGCTCAGTGACAGGCTTTCCAGCCCCTTGATGACGTCAAAGAAGTCGTTGAAGGGAAAACAATCAAGTTTTTCCTTATGGCAGCGTTCCAGGAGGTCGGCGGTGGCGAACACATACTTCGCGAGCCGTGACGGGAATATATCCGAAGTGCCATTGCCCATATAGATAACATCATAGCCCTTGTTAACCAGCATTCTCGTGTAGGCTTCCTTAAATCCGGCTTCCAGCTCGGTGCCGTCCGGCCCGATATAGGCGACCTTCAATCCGCCGGCTTGGAATTCGTTCTTGGCCGCATATATCTCCATACCTTTAATCCCCCTCACCCCCAGGCTTTTCAGTATCGCTTCGATATAGAAAATCAGGCCGTTGCTGACGATAACGATTTTAAAGCCCTTCCCGGAACAGCATTCAATGAGCTCACGGAAGCCGGGGCGTATTTTCACGCGTTCGCTGCTCAGTACCATGTCGGTCATGGTCTTTCTATCGGCTTTCATCATGCCGAAGACCTTTTTATTAAAAGCCCCGACCGGTATCTTGCCGGAGGTGTATTCCTTGAGGTACTCGCGCCAGACACTGCCGACATAGGTATCCAGCAAAAGAAAGCTGACGTCCTCCACGGTGACGGTGCCATCGAAATCAATCTGAACGGCGGTTTTCATTATCTTTGGAGTCTCCTATTCATCAATACTACCCGATTCCAATATATCTGATATAGCTGTAGAGGTCAATTTTTGGAATAAGTAAAACTCCGGTGTTAGAATGAGCGCAGGAGATTTTTCCATGGCGCGTTACTTTATCGGCACTTCCGGGTGGCATTACGATGACTGGCGCGGACGGTTCTATCCTGCAAAACTGCCTAAAGCCCGGTGGCTGGAGTTCTATGCTCGCCATTTCAATACGTTAGAGCTGAATAACAGCTTTTACCATCTGCCCTCGGAGGCTGCTTTTACCAACTGGTATAATGCATCGCCACCCGATTTTGTCTTTTCCGTCAAGGTCAGCCGCTTTATCACCCACATCAAGCGGCTTAAAGACTGTGATGACGCTATCGATAACTTTATGTCAAGGGCACGCTTATTAAAGGAAAAACTGGGACCCCTCCTTTACCAGCTTCCTCCCGGCCTGCACCGCGATAATGAAAGGCTGGAAGCCTTTTTAGAAAAGCTGCCACCCGATTTGCAGCACGTCCTGGAGTTCCGCCATACATCTTGGCTGACCGCAGAAATATTTGATATCTTACGCCGCTACCGTGCCGGACTGTGTGTCTTCGATATGCCGACTCTTACCTCTCCCCTCGTTGCCACCGCTAATTTCGCCTATATCCGCTTTCATGGTCGCGAGGGACTTTATTCCAGTTGCTATACCGACGCCGAGATGTCCGATTGGGCAAAAAGAATAGGAGAGTTGGCTCCAAAGTTGGAATCGGTCTATATTTATTTTAATAATGATGTAGCTGGCTACGCTCTGGAAAACGCCCGGTCTATCCGTGACTATCTAGAGAAAAAGAAATAACCGTATCTCTGCTACACATGTAATTCTATAATATCGCCGTCCTGTAGCACGTGGTCGCGGCTGACCATGACGCCGTCGAACTTGCCGGAGCCCCAGATGCGGGCGAACTTCATTTTCTGGGCGAAGGACTTATGAATGGAAGCGGCGGCCATCTCCAGGGTGCTCCCCTTCTCCAGCACAATCGGGTCGGTCATATCCGGCTTGCCGCCGGGGGTCTTGGTATAGACCCGGATAACATCGAGCATCTGGTACAATTTCCGTTTCAGCTCGTCCAGACTACCGCTGATGGCGGATATGGCTACGGTGGGTAGCTGCCCCTCGTAGCGGCCCTGCAAAGCCCGGTAGTTTTGCCCGCCGGCGTCAAGGTCGGCCATATTACCCACGAGCAGCGCCTTTTTATAGCTCACCGGCGACTCTTCGTCATCGGCATCATCCTTTGGAGCACCCAGCCCTATCCGTTTTTCGTTGAGTAGATTTATGATAGCATCGGCCTGGGCGACCGCGTCTTGGTTGAGGTTGACGACAATCATCAGGACATCCGCCCGCCGGATGATGTTAAGCAGCCACCACTCTGGCGGCTGCTCGCCGATGGGAGGCGTATCGATAAGCTGGAGCTGGATATTCTCGAAAGTCATCATCCCCGGCATCGCCGTTTGCGTCGTGTAAGGGTAGGCGGCCACCACGGGTTTAGCACTGGTGATGCTGGCCACGATTTGCGATTTACCCGTATTGGGCGGTCCGATGACCGCAATCTGGGCGGCGCCGGCCTTTTCAATCTTCATGGACATCCGTTGGGTGGCGGCCTTCTTACCGAGTGAATCGGTCAGCTTGGCGATTTTGGTACGCAATTCAGCGCGGAGATGGTCGGTCCCTTTGTGCTTGGGCATCACCGCCAGCATTTCCTCGAGGCAGGCAATCCTTTCCTCGGTGGTCTTAGCGTTGCGGAAATTCTTTTCGGCTTCAAGGTATTGCGGCGTTAGATTGGCTGGCATGGCTACAGATACTCCTTTATCCTGGCGGCCTGCTCCCGGTTCATGCCCGTCGCCGCGGCAAGCTCTTCGATAGATGCCTCTCTGATTCTCTGGACGGAGCCGAACTGCCGGAGCAGGGCGCTCTTGCGTCTGGGCCCAACTCCCGGAATACTATCCAGGGCCGAGGCGAAGGTCTGGCGGCGATGCACGCTGGTGAAATACCCCACGGCAAAACGGTGCGCCTCGTCCCGGAGACGCTGTAAAAGTTGGAGTCCGGGGGAAGAACGCGGCAGTACCACCGGCGCTTTCCTGCCCGGGAGAAATATCTCCTCTTTTTCCTTGGCGAGGCTGGCCAGAGGCACATGACTGCCCGTCTCTTCAAGGACGGAAAGCGCCGCATTTAGCTGCCCTTTGCCGCCGTCGATGAGGATAAGGTCGGGCAATATAGCCCAGGTATCACTCTTTACCGCGTCGCCCGTGGCGCTATGCTTGAACCGCCTCCGGAGCACCTCCTGGAGCATGGCGTAATCATTGGCGCCCTCTACCGTCTTGATTTTAAAACGGCGGTAATGGGCGGGTTTCGGCTTGCCTTTCTCGAAAACGACCATACTCCCTACCGACGAGCTACCCTGGATATTGGAGATGTCATACGCCTCCAGGCGCAGTGGCGGGCCCTTCAGATGCAACTCCTTTTCAATCTCGCCCAGGGCAGCATCCATCGACTTTGACGCCGTTATCTCTTTTATTTTTATCTGCTCCAGACCCTGCCGGGCGTTTTCCGCGGCGATGTCAATGAGCTGCTTCTTGTTACCGCGACGCGGTACCCGAATCTCTACTTTACCACCCCGCTTGCCTTTCAGCCACTCCCTGATAACCAGTTTATCTTCCAGCGGGTGCTGGAGCAAGAGCAGGGGCGGTATTTGCGGCGACGAGGCATAATATTGCTTGACGAAGCTAGTCATGATCTGCTGCGGCTCTTCCTGACGCGTGCCCTGCAATAGGAAACCCTCCCGGCCGGTCAGCTTGCTGCGGCGGATGAACAGCACCTGGACATAGGCCTGGTCACCCTCCTGCATAAAGGCGATAACGTCCTCCTCTCCCCGGATGACTGCCGCAATCTTTTCCCCCTCGATAACGTCATGTATCGCCTGGATGCGGTCCCGGAGCAGGGCAGCTTTCTCGTAGTCCATGGCCACGGCGGCCTGTTCCATCTGCGCCTTGAACTCCTTGATAACCCGGTCCTGCTTCCCTTCCAGAAAGAGGATGACTTCATTGATGGCTCGGGCATACTCCTGACGGCTTACCGTGCCGGTGCATGGGCCCAGGCAGCGCCCCAGGTGATATTCCAGGCAGGGCGGGCGTGGCCTGCCCTTAATCACCCGGGTACAGATACGCACCGGGAAAATGCGCTGGATAACCCGGAGGGTCTGTTTCACCGACCGCGAGCTGGCAAACGGCCCGAAGTACCTTCCCCCATCCGGCTCCATGCGGCGGGTGATGGAGATGGTAGGCCACTCCTCAGTGATGTCAATCTTCAGGTAAGGGAAGGTTTTATCGTCCTTGAGGCGGACGTTAAAGCGCGGATGGTACTGCTTGATGAGGTTGTTTTCCAGAATCAGGGCTTCCTCTTCCGAGGTGGCGATAAAAAAATCGATATCCGCTATCTGCGCTACCAGCCGCGCGGTCTTTTCCGGCAACTGTGGCGAGTCCACGAAGTACGACCGGACGCGGTTATGGAGGTCATTTGCCTTGCCTACGTAGAGTATCGTCTTGCCGGCGTCACGCATGAGATAGACGCCGGGACGGTGCGGCATACGATGCAACTGCTCTTGTATCAGACTGCCGACCAATTTACGCTACTCCGATATCATCTGGCAATATTCTAGCACAGGTGATATCACGAGCAAAGGGGTGACAGGTGAAAAAAAGGCTGTCATTGCGAGACCATCCCGACGCAGTCGGGAGGCGAAGCAATCCCCAAGATGGAATTGAGGCTTTGATAGGGATTGCCACGGGCTTCGCCCTCGCAATGACAAATAATTTATAGCCAATTACCGAAACAACTTATTAATATCCTTCTCTTATAAAATGTGTTCCAGTAATATCCTTAGGCCGATGAGAATCAGGATAATGCCGCCGGCTATTTCCGCCCATTTCCCTGCCA
>CAZXYV010000104.1:0-6426 GCA_964645025.1 uncultured Dehalococcoidaceae bacterium
CGGTGAACTCTATTACCAGCATAATATGCGTGATTGGATTGACCGGCGGGGTCTCCAAATGGAAGAACAGCCGCTTCCGTTCATTGTTTGCAGCGAGGGGTTGGATTAATTCATAAGAATATACACTTCAAAGTACATATCTGCTTGGTAAGTAAAACATGATGACGAACAATTCTCATCACAGCGTATATATCATTGAATTAAATCGCGATGTGTGTAAGGAAAGTAGCTTCATCGCTGAAAATCCTGACTTTAATAGGTCTTTGCCATGTTATTATGTTGGTATTACAGGACTTGAACCAGAAAAGCGTTTTCTCAATCATAAAGAGGGGTATAAATCCAGTAGAATCGTAAAGAAATACGGAAGACGTTTAGTACCAGAACTATATGAGAGTTTTAATCCGATGACCTATGAACAAGCAAAAAGTATGGAAATAACACTTGCAAGGTTGCTCCGATTTGTAGGACACGGTGTTTGGCAAAAGTAACATGTTTCAGGTGGAGTTCGACCCTTTAAAAAGGTGGTAGGGGGCAGGTCATACTCTTGTTTAGCTAGACTGAGAGGTGTATAATTGCCATTACCCAAGAAAAAATACTTTAATACGGCTTAGTACAGGGCTTCCGAAGGTAAATAAAAAATGAAGGAGAACACGAAATGAAATCAGATTCGCTTATCATTGATGCCTATGCCCATATTTCACCACCAAGGTATACCGAATTTGTCCGGCAGAAGTACCCCGTAATGTACAACAACATGCTCGGGGGATGCGTCCCGCTTTATAACATGGATGAGAGATTCAAGATAATGGATGCGTATGAAGGCCTGGTGCAGGTTCTCACGATAGGGCCAGTTCCCCCCATTGAGCATTTTGCCAATGAACAACAGACCATAGAACTAGCCCGGATGGCTAATGATGAGATGGCCGAATTAATTAACAAGTACCACAACATGTTTGTCACAGCCATTGCCTTGCTTCCCATGAACAACCCCGATGCAGCTTTAGAAGAAACCGATCGAGCGATTAACCAATTGGGCTTTAGAGGTATCTATGTTCATACCAACATTAACGGTAAACCTCTGGATTCTCCTGAATTCCTTCCGCTCTGGGAAAAAATGGCGAAGTACAATCTCCCCATCTACATCCATCCCTGGAGAAGTGACAGTTTCGCGGACTATCCCGTCGAACAAGCCTCCAAATACAACATAGCCAGCATTTTCGGCTGGCCTTATGAGACTACAGTAGCCATGACACGTTTCGTTTTCAGCGGTATCCTGGAAAAATATCCCAACCTGAAAATCGTTACGCATCATTGCGGTGGCATGGTCCCCTATTATCAGCAGCGCATCTATCAGCACTACGGGGCGGCGTCGATGCGCCCTGGCGAGAGGTCGAGTTTTATCAGGACGCTTAGCAAAGCCCCTCTTGAGTATTTTAAAATGTTCTACAATGATACCGCTATTCACGGCAATACCCACGCTTTAATGTCTGCCTACGATCTTTGCGGCGCGGACCACATTATTTTTGGCGCGGACATGCCGCTGGGCGATCATTATTTCGGCCTCCGGAGCTACCGGCAGACCATCAAAGCCATCGAAGCTATGCAGATTACCCCGGAGGAAAAGAGGAAAATCTTTGTCGATAATGCCCTGAGCTTGCTGAGGATACCTGTGTAACCATTTCCCGACCGTTTATTCCTGATCTGCTCCTAATAGACTCTGGTCGAAAATTGAAGACCGGCCAGGTACAACATTATTGCTTTACTGTCCTTTAGTACAGGCAAAACCCGCTTAACAATCTATGACATCTTCGAACTTGAAAGAGGTAATACATTCACGACAACAAGAAAATGGCTACGATATCTCATTAATAGACCGAGGTAGATCAAATGATAGCAATAAAAATTGAAAAAGATGTTCCTATACCTATGCATGATGGCTTGCAACTCGCGGCTAACATCTTCCGCCCGGATAAGAATGGAAAATTTCCGGTTATCATAGCTTTTACTGCTTTTTCCAAGGACGGCCTTTGGTCATCCGATCGCAACGGTTGGGGGATGGCATATGAGCCATATAGTCCGACCGTCACGGGGTCCACAGCCTTTGAAGCTGAAGACCCCCTTTTTTGGGTTAACCATGAATACGCGCTGGCTATTGTTGACCCAAGAGGATTCTACAGGTCACCCGGGCAAAGACGTACCGATGAGATTGATGGTGTGATGGGAGAGCAAGGTGTGCTATATCATGGTTTATGGGCCCGGGATATGTACGATGCGATTGAATGGGCCGGCACGCAGGAGTGGAGCAATGGAAATGTCGGGATGAGCGGGGTCTCCATTCTAGGATTCTCTCAATGGCGTGCCGCTTCCTTGAAACCGTCGCATTTAAAAGCTTTTATCCCCTGGGAAGCCATGACAGACTATTACCGGGATGTAATGTTTCGGGGCGGTGTACCGGAAACGGAATGGGGTAAAATGAT
Source organism: uncultured Dehalococcoidaceae bacterium (assembly GCA_964645025.1). Classification (GTDB taxonomy): domain Bacteria; phylum Chloroflexota; class Dehalococcoidia; order Dehalococcoidales; family RBG-16-60-22; genus Fen-1077. Next base: position 2,478 of record CAZXYV010000104.1, read on the forward strand.
CGGGCGCCATCAGCTTGTTCATAATCCGGCATGGCCTCCGCCGGAGAAAGAAGACCCTCCACCCGCTGTGGCGAGAGAGGAGGATGATTTCCTGGCGGATATTACCACGCCGGTGCTCATTTGTGCCAGTTGGTCGAATCACGGCGTTCACACGCGGGGCGCGTTCAGGGCATTTCGAAAGATTTCTTCCACGCAAAAATGGCTTTATACCCACGGCCGGCAGGAGTGGTCGGAGTTTTACACCGCCGAGGCGCAAACAATCCGGAAGCTGTTTTTTGATCATTTCCTGAAAGGTACGGACTCCAGGATACTAGACATACCGCGGGTCCGTCAGGAAACGCGTGAAACTCTTGAGAAATACACGGTCCGGCATGAAAATGACTTCCCGGTTACAGGGACCAAATACAGGAAACTGTATCTGGATGCAACAGATAACAGCCTGAAACTCAAAAAGAACACCGGGCAAAGTAAGGCTGGTTATGACTCTATGAGTGGCAAGGCGGTATTCGATTATAAGTTCGAAAAAGATACCGAGCTGACTGGGTACATGAGCTTGAACCTTTGGGTTTCCCCTGAGGAAGCCGAAGATATGGACCTTTTCATTACGCTTAGGAAGTTCGACTGCAACGGTAAAGAAGTGTTTTTCGATGCCTGGTTAATGCTGGGAAGGTATCCGGTCGCGTTTGGCTGGTTAAGATTATCGCACAGACGCCTTAATAAAAAGAAGTCCACTCCGTGGGAGCCCTATCCGGAACACGTAACCGGCCTGGGTGAAAAAGTAAAGCCTGGTGAAATAGTCCCCTGTAGGATGCCGATATTACCATCATCTACTCTATTCCGCAAAGGAGATATACTGAAACTAGTCATATCAGGAACATATGGAGGGGGAGATATTTCAAACGTACCCTACGGTTTCAATGCGTCAGTAAATCGGGGAACTCATGCGATATATACTGGGGGAAAGTACGAATCCTATCTTATAGTACCGTTCTTACCTTGATCTGCCCTCCGAAAACGACACCAGATATAATATCGTAAAAAAGAAAAAGGGGCTTTAATATAGGACACACCGAAACAAACTCAGTAAGCCACTTTTCGATATATCGTGTTTCTGGTGGAGTTCGACTCAACGGATTATTTCTGACCGCGGTTGGCTTATAATATGGGGTAGGTCAATCAAATTCTTTTAAAGTGAAGGAAAATAAAATGTCGGATAAAAAAAGTAGTGAACAAACGGTTTATCGAGCGCTTAGTCTCAGTGGTTACACCGGAGGCGGCGCTCCCGCGGCGGTTGATACCAGGAATAGGAGAATAATCAGAATCAGACCATTCCACTATGATTCGAATCATACCAAAAAGGAACTAAACCTGTGGAAATTCCAGCGGAATGGTAAAGTCTTTGAGCCTTTGATGAAATCGCTCCCGTGTCCTTACTCATTGGCCTACAAAAAGCGGGCCTATTCTCCCAACAGGATTAAATATCCTTTAAAGAGAATTGACTGGAATCCCGGTGGTGAAAGGCATCCGGAGAACCGGGGCAAAAGCAAGTATACGAGGATCTCATGGGATGAGGCTGCAGGAATAATAGCCAGCGAGCTAAAAAGAATGCATGAAAAGTACGGACCATATGCTGTGCTGGCGCAGGCAGACGGACATGGGGAGAATAAGATTATCAACGCTGCTCATGGCTGTCAGATTCTTCTTCATGATACGCTGGGCGGCTTTACGCAGCAGCAGAGAAACCCCGATAGCTGGGAGGGATGGTATTGGGGATCAAAACACGTGTGGGGAGATGGATGGGTTGGCATGATGGCGCCACAAACAAATGTGGTAAAGGATATTACCGAGAACTCCGAGTTATTACTTTTTTGGTCATGCGACCCTGAAACCACTACCTGGGGACTCGCCGGACAGAGTTCCACCCGAATAAGCTATTTCTGGTCAGAAGCGGGGATAAAGCAGGTATATATCTGTCCCGATTTGAACTACGGGGCCGCGATCCATGCCGATAAATGGATCCCGATATTGCCCAATACCGATGCCGCCTTACAATTAGCAATCATTTACACCTGGATCGTTGAGGATATCTACGATAAGGAATATGTTAAGACCCATACCGTCGGATTTGATGAATTAAAAAATTATATCTTAGGTAAAGAAGACGGAGTGCCCAAGACGCCAGCCTGGGCATCTACCAAATGTGGTATCTCTGAATGGACAATTAAAGCCCTGGCCAGAGAGTTTGCCGCCAAGACGACTTCCATAGTCCATGTTTGCGGCGGTTCCATGATACGGGGGGCATACTCACATGAACCCGCCAGGCTGGAGGCTATCTTACTAGGCATGCAGGGACTAGGCAAACCGGGGGTCCACCAGGTCGTGGCAATGACCTTAATCAGAGATACCATTCCGAAATCTACGCATGTTTCCCTCAGCGCGTTTACCCAGACTAAGCCGGGTGACCGCCTACTTAGGCCGCATGCCTCCGCTCACACGAGATCCTCGAAGCAGTTCCTCCCCAAGACCCTTATTCAGGAAGCCATTCTTAATCCTCCTATTAATTTTTCGGGTAGTGGAGCCTGCGCGGCAGCAGTTGAAGACCAGTTCATAAAATATACCTATCCGATACCCCGAGAAGAGGGCGGAAGTGAAATACATATGATATGGACTGATGCGCCCTGCCGGACTACCTGCTGGAATGCCGGCAACAGGACTATAGAGGCTTTCAGAAGTCCCAAAATAGAGTGTATAGTCGCCCAGCACCCATGGCTGGAGAATGATTGCCTACTTGCCGATATAATCCTGCCAGCAAACACTACGTTCGAGGTAGACGATATAGTGTCAAATTCCATGCATGGCATAGATATTCCAAGCGTCATGCTCCAAAAGCAAGCCATTGAGCCCATCGGCGAGTCCAAGAGCGACTACGAGATAGTCCTGGAGATAGCCAGGAAGCTGGGCAAATATGACGAGATTACTCAGGGCAAGTCCATCGATGAATGGATTAAATGTTGTTTTAATACGATGGGGTTGCAGGAATTGATCAGCTGGGAAGACTTTAACAAAAAGGGGTATCACCTATTCCCAACCCCTCTTGATTGGGAGAAGTACCCGGCCGGCCTGCTAAAGTTTTACCAGGATCCTGGGAATAATCCTCTGCCCACGCCTTCTGGTAAGCTGGAGTTTTATTCGGAGAGGCTAGCCAGATATTTCCCCGATGATAAAGAGAGACCACCCATTCCGCACTGGATTGAACGGGGCAAGACTCACGACGAAAGGCACTCCGGTGAAAGAGCCAGGAAGTATCCTCTACTTATTGTTTCCAATCACCCGAGGTGGAGAATGCATACCCAGTGCGACGATATATCATGGATAAGGGAAATCCCAACATGCAAAGTAAAGGGTTGGGATGGATACATGTACGAGCCCGTCTGGATTAATCCGGAAGATGCCGAAAAGAGAGGTATAAAAAGCGGTGACATAGTGAAGATACACAATGAAAGGGGGGCTATCCTTGGCGGTGCTTATATCACGGAGCGGATAATGTCTGGAGCGATATCCCAGGATCACGGGGCTAGGTGTGACTGGATAATTTCGGGCGAGCTTGACCGGGGCGGTGCCAATAACCTGATATCTCCGTCCGGTCTAGTCTCTAAGCATTGCGGGGGAGAAGTCACCAGCGGATTTTTAGTTGAGGTTGAAAAGGTTACCATGGCTCAAATGGAAGAGTGGAAAAAACAATACCCTGAAGCGTTCGAAAGGGAATATGACCCGGCTTCCGGATTGCAATTTTATGCCTGGGTTGAGGATGGCGTGAAATAGATATTTCAGGTGGATTTGACACTTTTATGATTGTTTAATGTTGCTGTACAACGGATAACCGACATTTGTTTGAATTGCTCGGAAAGCCACTCAGCGATATAGCGTGTTTCAGGTGGAGTTCGACTCT
>CAZXYV010000105.1:0-6413 GCA_964645025.1 uncultured Dehalococcoidaceae bacterium
GCCGAAAGTAAAATCTACGATAAAGATATCGCCGAGTATTACCGGGCCCTCATGGACAAGACCGGACTGGCGCCGCGGGAAACGCAATAACAACGGTCATTTCCGGAAATTTCCCCTAAAAAAAGTGGAGGCTGCCTTTTTGTTCAGCAACCTCCACTCACGAGACTAACTGGAACGGACCCAACTCACTTGGTGATGAGCACTACGGCACTTGGCCTCTGCAAAGCAGAAAGGTCCTTTTTCAACCTACCGAGCCGGGTTCGTTTTCCTACTGCCCCACGCAAGGCAGGGCTTCAACAGTCCACCTGCCAGACTCCGAAGAGTCCATGAAGCTTCATGTTACACCTCCCGAAGCATATTCAGGTTGTGCCTTGAGCTTCTTATACTATTTCTAACACTCTTTAGTACTTTTGTCAATATGCTGTTAGCTAGGTAGTACTATCTGTGAGAAAAATGTAATGGTACTTTAATACTCTTCTTACCGTTTTTCTACCTGATTCCAACCTGAATTACTGCATGGTCGTCCCGCCGTCGACGCAGATGACCTGCCCCACGATATCGCCGGAGACATCGGATGCCAGGAAGGTCACCACATTGGCAATATCCTGGGTCGTCGTGCCTCTCCCGATGGGCGTATTCGGCGTAAAGCGTTTGATTAGCTCCTCGGGCGGCGTTTTATCGAAGTTGGTCAATGCCCATCCCGGGGCGACGCTGTTGACCGTGATGCCCTGCTTGATGACGCTCTTGGCCAGCCCCCGGGTGAAGACGTAAATCGACGCCTTGGCCATGCTGTAGGTAGATACCCCCGGAAAGGCCATTTTGGCCACGCTGGAGGAGATGTTAATAATCTTACCGTATTTCCACTCTATCATGCCGGGCAGTACCGCCTGGGAACAGAGCATGGTTCCCTTGATATTGAGATTAAAATCTTTATCCCAGAGCTCTTCTTTCTGGTCGGAGAAGGGCCCCTGCGGGTGTAAGCCCCCGGCGTTGTTGACCAGGATATCTATCCGGCCGAACTCGGCGAGCGCTTTTTTGACCATCTCCTGCACCTCGGCTTTTTTCGTAACATCGGCCTTGATGGCGATGGCTTTACGCCCCGTGGCCTTGACCGCCTCCGCCGTTTTCCGGGCGTCTTCAAGATTGATATCGTTGACGGCGATATCGCAGCCTTCTTTAGCCAGTGTCAGGGAAATGGCTTTGCCGAAACCTATCTGGCTGCCGGCGCCGGTTACCAGCGCTACTTTGCCCTTTAAACCAAGATCCATAGCTGCCTCCTTCTGTGGTTGCGATAGTCATATTTTACAGTGTCGAGCCGCCGGTTACATCCAGCACCTGTCCGACGACATCGCCGGATATGTCCGAGGCGAAAAACGCCACGGCGTGGGCGATATCCTCGGGGGTGGTGCCCCGGCCTATCGGGGTATTAGGTAAGAAGCGCTTCCTGGCTTCCTCTTTATCCCCTTTAATGAAGTTGGTCAGCGACCATCCCGGAGAGACGCAGTTGATGTTAACGCCGTCTTTGATGGCGCCCTTCGCCAGGTGCCGGGTGAATATCTCGATGGCGCCTTTGGATATAGTGTAGGTGGAAACGCCGAAAGCCGCCCGGACCGACCCGGAGGAGATATTGACTATTTTACCGTATTTACGCTCAGTCATACCGGGGATAACGGCCTGGGTGACGAGCATCGTTCCCTTGAAATTGAGGGCGATTTCTTTGTCCCAGAGCTCTTCTTTCTGGTCGGGGAAAGGTCCGGTGCCGAGGATAGCGCCGGCCACGTTAGCGAGAATGTCAATCTTTTTAAATTCCGCCAGTGCCTTCTTGACCATCTCCTGCACCTCGGCTTTTTTGGTGACATCGGCCTTGATGGCGATGGACTTACACCCCAGGGCCTTGACCGCCTCCGCCGTTTTTCTGGCATCATCCAGATTGATGTCATTCACGACGACGGCATCGCAACCTTCTCTGGCCAGCAGGAGCGCTATGGCTTTGCCAAAACCTATCTGACTGCCCGCCCCGGTCACCAGCGCTACTTTACCTTTAAAACCCAGGTCCATAATCGCCTCCTTATTATCTTCACAATAGTTTGCAGACCTCATTATATAACAATTCAGGGTTATGGTGAAACATGATTATAATAAGCATTAACTACGTTACTCTTCATAAGAAGGGGATAAAAAAGGAGGGGGCTTACGGCCCCCTCATAAATTGTGGTTATTTGTATCTTATTTCTTGATTAAAACCCCGGCAGTTTACTACCGGACGGCACGGCTACCGGTTTCTTAATTCGCTGGCGCCGTTTCCACCCCAGTATCCCCAGCAGGTCACCGATAGCCTTATCCTGTTGTGTTTCATCTCTTAAAGGCAAATCGGGGTCAATTTTGTACCGGGTACGCCGGCCTTCCCTCTTTTTCGTAACATAGCCATCGGCCTCCAGGTCGTTAATAATATTGCGTGTCGCCTTTTCCGTGATACCTATCGTCAGGGAAATTTCCCGGGCGGTAATGCGCGGCTGCTGGGCAACGATGCAGAGCACCAGGGCATGATTGGTCAGGAATTTCCAACCCGTCATACGCTTACCTCCTCGGCGAAAATATTTTTATAGCAATAAACATTTGCCCTAAAAACTATTGACAATTTGCATGTAAATTGTATAATTAATTAAAGAACTTTAATTCCTATATTTATAATTATAACAGGAATGTCAAGTTCATAAAGCTAATTTTAAGAAAAACTGTAAAAAGTATCACAAAAAAGTATCAAAATAAAAAGGAGAGTTGAGACAGAAAAAGTGAAAACGCTATCGGTGGCCGATAAACGTCAGACCGCCAGCAAGCCCGAGAGAGTCACCATCGAGAACCAAGTAAGAGTCGAAGTCGAAGAAGAGCCTCCCAGTAGTACTTTTACGACCCATAATCCTGAAGAAGAACCTCCTGGTAAAACAACCACCGGTAGAGTCAGATTTTTTGGACAGGTACCTGACAGCAGCTGGAACGATTGGAAGTGGCAGTTCCGCAACAGGATTACAAGCATTGAACGGCTAAGCCAGTTGATGCCGCTATCAACCGAGGAGCAGGCGCAAATAAGGCTGGTAATCAGGCGCTATCCTCTCTCCATCACCCCTTACTACCTATCGCTTATCAACCCCGACGACCCTGATGACCCCGTCAGAAAACAGGCGGTGCCCTCTATCCTGGAAATCGCGATGAGCGCCGTGGGCTTCGAAGACCCGCTCGCGGAAAAAGAGGACTCCGTGGTGCCCGGCCTGGTGCACCGCTATCCGGACAGGGCGCTGATGGTGCTCACCGATATCTGCCCCATGCTCTGCCGCCACTGCACGCGCAAGAGGGAATGGCGGTACGGCGGCTGGGTGCGCACCGACGCCGAAATTGATGCCATGGTGGACTATCTGCGCCGGAACACCAGCGTGAGAGATGTCATCCTTTCCGGCGGCGACCCCCTGACGCTTTCCACCGAGCATCTGGAATCGATTATCATCAAAGTCCGGGCGGTAAAACATATCGAGATTATACGTATCGGCTCGAGGTTCCCGGTAGTGCTGCCCCAGCGTATCGACGCCGAGCTGTGCCATATGCTTTCCAGGTACGGCCCGATATGGCTCAATACGCACTTCAACCACCCCCGTGAGATTACGCCCGAAGCGGCGGCGGCCTGTGACAAGCTGCTGCGCGCCGGCGTGCCGGTCAATAATCAGACGGTACTGCTACGCGGTATTAACGATAGCGTGGAAACGATAACCAGACTATGTCACGGCTTGCTGAAGGCCAAGGTACGCCCGTACTATCTCTTTCAGTGTGACGAGGTGCAGGGTACGGAGCACCTGCGGACGCCGGTCGAGACCGGCATAAAAATCATGGAAGGGATGCGCGGGTTCACCTCCGGCCTGGCCATACCGACCTTCGTCGTGGACCTGGTACAGGGCGGCGGCAAAGTGCCCCTGCAACCCAACTACGTGCTATCGATGACGGATAATGAGCTGATGTTGAAAAACTACGAGGGGCAAATTTACCGCTACCGCAATCCGAATTCGCAGAACTATATGGAGAAAGTTGCGGCAGCGCCGGTCAGCGGTGTTGTGCCGAGTTTGCTGGCAGATACTGCCCAGCCTCTGAAAACCGAGGAAGAAGCCGATGCGAATCGGGTTATCGTTCGATCTTAAAGCCGCTATAACGGAACATCGCACCGTCGAAGATGCGCTCGAAGAATACGATTCACCGGAAACGGTGGCGATAATATCGGCCGCTCTCGAAGCGGGGGGACACCAGGTCGTCAGGCTCGGAGGCGGCGCGCAGTTCCTCGATAATATCCGCGGCGAGCCAGTGGATATCGTTTTCAACATCGCCGAGGGCCGGGGCAGCTACCGCAGCCGCGAGGCCCAGGTGCCGGCCGTGCTGGAGATGCTGGACATCCCCTATACCGGCTCCGACCCCCAGTGCCTGGCGATATGCCTCGATAAGCCTGTCACCAAGAAGCTGGTGGCGCTGGCAGGCGTCACCACTCCCGGGTGGCTTTTGATTACCAACGAACAAGAGTTGGAACGGGCCAGCTGGGGAAACATCTCTTTTCCGGTGATTATCAAACCGGCTTATGAAGGCTCCAGCAAGGGCATACGCCTCACTTCCCTGGCGCGTAATATCAGCGAAGCGGAAGAAGAGGTGAGCCGTATCCTGGCGGACTACCGGCAACCGGTCATGGTTGAGGAGTTCATTGACGGCGATGAAGTCACCGTGGGCGTCATCGGAAACTCGCCGGCGCGGGTGCTGGGTATCATGCGCGTTGTGCCGAAACAGAAAGAAGAACATTTCGTCTATTCACTGGAAGTAAAGCGGGACTACGTTAACCTGGTTGATTACGAATGTCCGGCCGGACTGGCGCGGGACGTTCTGGAAAAACTGGAAGAATCGAGCCTCAAGGCCTTCAGGGCGCTGGGCTGCCGTGACTTCGCCCGGATTGACTACCGTGTCAACCGGGACGGCATACCTTACTTCATCGAAATCAACCCTTTGCCCGGCCTGGGTACGTACAGCGATCTGGTGATTATGGCCATTATGCTGGGATGGACCCATGAAGGCTTGATTCGGTCGGTGTTTGATGCCGCCCTGACGAGGTACCCGCAATGCGTAGGCGTGTAGCTGTCGTCTATAACGAGCCGCATCCGTCACGCTACGACCATAACAGCGAACAAAAAGCGGTGCTGGGCGTGATTGAGGCCGTTAACGCGGTTCATCAGGCACTGATTGAGCTTGGCGACGATGTAGTTCTGCTTCCCCTGGTGCCGCCTTTCGAAGAAGCCCGGCGCAAGCTCGCCGAACTGACGGTTGATGTGGTTTTCAACCTGTTCGAAGGGTTCTGCGGGGAACCGCAGACAGAGGCGCTGGTACCGGAGGCGCTTACGGAACTGGGGCTGACCTTCACCGGCTGCCAGGCTGATGTACTCCGGCTGGCCCTGGACAAGGCGAAAGTCAAGGTCATTCTGAAATCCGCCGGCATACCCACGCCGGATTTCCAGCTGCTCAACCCCGAGACGTTGCATATGTTCCGGCTCGGCTATCCGTGTATCGTCAAACCGCGCAGCGAGGACGCCAGCCACGGCATCAACGCCGAGAGCGTGGTCAGAGATTTTGCCTCGCTGAAAAGACAGGTGACCGCAGTCAGCGAGGCCTACGGCGGCGGCGCCCTGATAGAGGAGTTTGTCGGCGGGCGTGAGTTTAATGCCACGGTCATCGGCAATAATCAACATATTGTGCTGCCGGTATCGGAAATTGTTTATACACTACCCCCTGATATACCCAGACTGCTGACTTTTGCCGCCAAGTGGGAAAATGATAGCATTTATTACGAGAATACGAAGGTGACCTGCCCGGCGGAAGTCACGCCTGAAGAGCGGGAATACATCGCCGATACGGCCCTGGCCACTTTCCGGCTGATTGATTGTACCGGGTATGCCCGGGTGGACATGCGCATGGATGAAGCCGGTAAGCTGAATGTCATCGAGCTCAACCCTAACCCGGATATCTCGCCCGGCACCGGGGCCGCCCGCCAGGCCGAAGCCGCCGGTATGACCTACGCGCAGTTCGTGGATATGATTCTCAACCTGGCACTGGAGAAGAAAAAGCATGACCGTCAAGATACGACCCATGTCCGCCAGGGACAAGCCGGCGCTGATGCAGATACTACGGCATACGCCCGAATTTAAGCCGTACGAGGTGGTGGTGGCGGAGGAGGTCATCGATGGCTACCTGCAAGACCCCAAAGGTACAGGGTATCACACCCTGGTAGCCGATAGTGGCTCACAAATCGCCGGGTATATCTGCTTTGGTGAGACGCCGTGCACGGTCGGCACCTGGGATATTTACTGGGTGGCCGTCGCCGGGGATAAGCGCGGCCAGGG
>CAZXYV010000106.1:0-6347 GCA_964645025.1 uncultured Dehalococcoidaceae bacterium
GCAGCGGCGGTTTTCTCAAAAAAATATTCCCCGCTGGTGGGATAGCGTTCGGGGAAAAGGCGCCAGCGACGACGACCGCAGCGCCGACGACCAGGCCGCCGACGATTACACAGGTGCCGGCACCAGCCATTACTATTCCCTCGGCTGGCGTACCCCAACTGGCTGAGGTGCAGAGAGTCCGGCAGTTCTTCCCGGAAACCTGGCTCTGGCTTGACGTCACCACCGATGCCAGCGGCAAAATCACCCAAAAGGTGACGGTGCCGGATTCCATCACCACCTGGATGTTACGCGCCGTGGCAGTCTCCAAAGAAAAAGGGCTGGGGGTGGCGGAAGATAGCCTCACGGTCTTCCAGCCGTTCTTCCTGACCATTGACCTGCCGTATTCGGCCATCAGGGGCGAAGAATTCCCGGTGCAGGTCGCGGTCTATAACTATCTTGATACGACACAGAGCGTTCAGGTGGATATTGAGAAAAGCAACTGGTTTGACCTGCTTGACCAGCCGACCAAGACGATTGAGATTGGCGCCAATGATATCGGCGGCGCTCAATTCATGATAAGACCCACTAAAATAGGGACCAACGAGGTCAAAATCTCGGCACGCAGTTCCAAAGCAGCAGACGCCGTCATCAAGACAATCATCATCGAACCTGAAGGCGTTGCCAGAGAGATTGTGGATAACCTGGCGCTTGCAGCGGGTGTAAACAAGACGATTGACACCTCTATTCCCGAGCTCGTGGTCAGTGATTCCGGCAGGGCTTATATTGCGGTTACCGCCAGCTTCCTGACCCAGACCATCGATGGGCTGGATGCATTGCTCCAGATGCCCTTCGGCTGCGGCGAGCAGAATATGATTGTCTTCGCTCCGGATGTTTACATCACCAAGTATCTGCGGGATAGCGGACAGCTTAAGCCGGAGATTATGGCGAAAGCCGAGAAACTGATGATTACCGGCTACCAGAGGGAACTTACCTATCGCCGCACCGATGGCTCATTCTCCGCCTTCGGGATGAGTGACCAATCGGGGAGTCTCTGGCTGACCGCTTTCGTGCTGAAGTGCTTCTCACAGGCCAAGGGCATCATCTACATCGATGACAGCGTATTAAATAGCGCGGTAAAGTGGATTACATCACATCAAAACAGCGATGGCTCTTTTGACCCGGTTGGTTTCGTGCATCACCAGGAAATGCTGGGTGGCGTCAAGGGTAAAGATGCCCTGACAGCCTACACGGCCATCGCCTTGATGGAAGCGGGCGAAAAGGTCAGCAGCGGTAAGGCAGTTGCCTACCTGGAGAACAAATTGAGTGATATGACCGACCCATATGCCGTGGCTATCACTACTTATGCCTTAGAACTGGCCAAGAGTCCTAAAGCCGGCGATGCCTATAAGAAACTGATGTCGCTGGCAAAAGAGGACGAAACCGGTCTGCATTGGGGCGGCGAAATCATCGAGCCCGAACCACTGACCAAGGAGGGTCGTATAATGCCCGGGTTCCGGCCGAATATTAATCGCAGCGCCAGCATTGAGACCACCGCCTATGCCACACTGGCATTGGTCAAGCATGGTGATGCTTTAAATGCCTCGAGAGCCTCCAAATGGCTGGTTTCCAAACGGAATGCCTACGGCGGCTACGGCTCCACGCAGGACACGGTAGTAACACTTCAGGCATTGACGGAATATGCTACTAACGCCCGGTCGGATGCCGACCTGACCGTGACATTGAAGGGCGGCGGTGTCGATAAGCAGTTAAAAATCAACAAGAGCAACTACGATGTCTTGCAGATGGTAGAAGTGCCGGTGAACGCTCAAATTGAAATGACGGTGGCAGGCCAAGGCGATGCCATCGGGCAGGTGGTCAGGAGGTTCAATGAGCCTGCGGCGGACACCGCGCCGGCGGCGCAAATGCTCAAGATTGACATTAAATATGATACCACCGAGGTTGAAGTCAATGACCTGGTTAAAGTATCGGTGAATCTGGCGTTTAATCCACTACCGGAACTCAATATCTCCGAAGCCGGGATGATTGTACTGGATGTCTCGGTGCCGACGGGCTTTACACCGGTGACAGATTCCATCGTTGCTGTCACTAAAAAACTGCCGAACATCAAAAGATACGATGTTGCCGGCCGGAAGGTAATCTTCTACGTAGAGAATATGAAACCCGGCGAGAACATTGCCTTCGATTTTCAGGTCAAGGCTCAATATCCGGTCAAAGCCAAAGGCGTGACATCAACGGCTTACTCCTACTATAAACCTGATATTAAAGGCGAAGTCTTAAGCGCGGCAGTAACGGTGAAGTAAAAACTGATTAGTTCTTATTAAGGAGGCGAGGGCTTAAAACCCTCGCCTTTTCTATTATCCCAACCAGTACATTATTAGGTCACTTATACTCAGATTGAGACATCCGAAGAAAGAGCAATCAAGGACGATAGCCTACCTTTTATTCGCCATTACCTCAGCTAAAACCGACCGGAGTGTTCTATGGTCCACTTTAGCTTCAAGCCCGCGTGAAGAGCGTTAGCCGTTAAGAATGATTCCTTAAGGGGATTAACGATTTCAAGCTAGCTTTTACCGGCATCGGAGGAGGCCATTACGCTGGTTTTTAAAGCTTAGCTGGGGCAGCTACTCCCCAGGAAGCCGGAGCATCCCCCGAAACACTGCTTACATCCAGGTAATAGACGTCATTATAATAAGTCCATACCTGAAGTACTGGATAAACATGACTGCGGTAGTAATTAAAAGATACACCCTGTCTACAGAATAGTTTATCAGCTTTATCATCCCAATAGGGTCCTAAGCATGGGTCTAAAACCGTCCACTGCCCCTCTAAAAATAATTCAACCCAGGCGTGTCCCATGTCCAAATCACCGAAGCCTACTTCTCCCAGGACTACCCTTACCTCTTCAGGATGTACACCTTGAGCACGAATGATTGAAACCAAAGCGTTGGCTTTTTCTTCACAATCGCTGACCGCTTTACCCGGCAGGGGATTGCTGGGATAATATGGTACTTTCGTTAAGAATTCATCTGGCGTTAGCCATTTGTCAATGGAATGGTTCAGTTTTTCATCCGAAACATAAATCCACTGCAATGCCATTTGATAGGCCTTGGCGTATCCGTGTGTCTGGGCAGCTAATGCCTTGATGGCCGGGTCATCGGGGGTTACAAAAAACCGAAAATATTCTCCTTTATGAGGAAGGCTTTCACTTTGAGTATGCCTCTCATGGGAGAGCACGGAATTAAGATAGCTGATAGGTTCGGAGGTGACAGTATCCGGTTTTGCCAAAGATGCAGCGGCTGTTTTATAGCCTGCATTCCGAAGCATAACAGTATTATCCGTATTCCGGTAATAAGCCGCGTACCAGATAACGAGGAATATTACAGCTAGAAGAGGGAGAATGTGGCAGGAGGTCCTGTTAAGCAAAGCTGTCTCCCTTGACTCGTTACCATCCGAGTTTAAGGGGAACAACTCACATTGGTATCACAGAAAAGACCTGAACTATTACAAATGAATCACAAATAGGGGCAGGATTCGATAGTGCAAGAAAAAGGGGATATACTCTTTATAACTTGGAATGATAGAAATGAATGAGGGGGGAGCTTTTCAGTTCCCCCCTGCTGGCTACGACTGACCTTATGATTTCTCTAGGCGCGTCTTCGCCAGATAAAAAGGTAAACAAGTGCCGCGATAACGACAATGCCCCCAATAATACCGAAGATAACAGGCGTTCGATTGACTGTAGGCTGAACCGGTAGCTTCGCTATCGGTTTTGATGTCTGTAGTGCGGGTATAATTACGGTAAACATACCTGTTTTACCGCCAATTTCTATCGTAAAGCTCCCCCCCGTATCCCTGGCTATAGTGAAGGTCACTCGCTCACTCTTGCCGGCTCCCAGACTGACTGCTTTTCTCGCCTCTTCCACGTCATTTATCTTGAGAACAGCCGTGTAAGCGCCATCACTACCGCCACTATTGGTAACCAGAGCTGATATCGTCAACGGCTCGGCCGGCCTGACTTCACCCGGGGTTATCGTCAGGTCAGAAACAGTGAAACTGGCCGGTCTTGATACCTGTGCAGGGACAGGTGTGGCTGCTGGCAGAGGCGGGGCTTCTTCAACTTTAAATCGCCCTGACAGATTCCCGATTTCTACCGTATGCTCACCGGCGGATTTAGGAGTTACCGTGAAGCTCGTGGTGATATTCTTCGCGCCATCAAGATTAATATCCTTTGTCCCCACAATCGTGTTATCTATCTTAAGAGTCACGGTATAGTTGCCGGTGAGGTCGCCGGTATTGGTGACGAGGACGCTTATGGTAACGTTTCCGCCGAGCTTGAAGCTAGCCGGGTTTACGGTCAGGTCACCAAGTGTGAATTCCGCCGGGCGTTTACTTATCATAATCGTATACGTTGAAAAATGGTCAAGGAGGGTGCTGATTTTATTATTATCTGTGTCATTCGTACAGTCCGTGCGTTCCCATTGCTGCTTGTCTTCATTCCAGGCCGCGATATACAGACTATTTTTTGAAACACCTTCCGGTATTGCGTTTTCTTTGTATTCGATAATTAGAGTTGCGGGAGGATTAAAGTGGGCACCAACCGGACGAAAATCATAAACGCCTCCCAATATCTGATTGTTATCACCGGCCGGAGGTATTACAGCCAATTTTTCAACGGTTATCGAAGATACCATATTGCCTTGCTTATTAACGAGTGTTGTCCCCTTCTTTATAAGGATGTTAACCAGGGTATCCACGCTCGGGGCTTTCACGTCCTCAAGGATTTTAAAAGTAGCGCTGGTGATGTTGGTGAGGCTGGTTATCATCTTTTCACCAACGGGACCTCCCCCACCTCCGCCACCGCCGCCTCCGCCATCACCCCCTGATGGTGGGGATGGAGGCGTAGGTGGCGTAACTTCCGGAACGGTACCAAAACCGCCATATTGACTGACATGGGTAATCGTACCGTAGATATATTGACCGGTGGTGTTCACACTACTCCCCGCCACCGCTTGCCAGGTCCCGGACGCTACGTCCCATAAATAAAGCTTCAGCGAGGACTCATCAGTATTGGTGAGTAACAGGTCACGGTCGTAGTCTACCTGGATATAAATCTGCCTAAGGTTGTCGCGCAGTTCAGGTGAGACTACTATTTCCAAGAAAACACCGGCAACTTTGTCCGCTCCTGAAGGAGTTAGACTTCCGGAAGGATTATCAAAGTGCTGGACGACCGATACCGAAGCATTGGTGACATTGGCCGTAGTACTGATTTGCAACGTCGTGGTATTATTTGAGACCGTTGCCGTCCCATTTTCAGTAATCGTTACGGTCTCCTTACAGAAGGTGGCCGTCCTGATAGTCGCATTGCCGGCCTTGTCCGTCGCGTTAGCGGATACACGATAAACGCCGTTCGCTATGGGGGATGTGATGGTGCCGTATGTTCCGCGCCACTGGTCGATGCCCGATGGTGTCATGGTCACGGAGGTGGTATTGACACTCACTAATGGTGCGGCGGTCAGGGCTTCATTAGAAGACACGGTGATAGTTATCGAATTTGTCGGGTCGGTCATACCGATGGTGATCACCGGGGCGGTATTGTCTAACGTCACCGTCACATTGCCCGACGTGCCCGTGTGGGCCGGCGTGGCGTTATCAGAAGCCCGCACTTCTATAATATTTGTCCCGGCGGCCAGGGTTAAATTCGCATTGAAAAGCCCGTAAGCGCCATTCGGAGTAACGGTTATCGGCGTGATGACCGTTATGTTGGCATCAGTCCTAGCTAGGTAGGCCGAGGTAATCGAGGCGTCGCTTACCGTGCCGGTGACATTCTGGCTGGCTATATTCGTGTAGAGATTGTTGGCCGGTGATGTAATCCTTACTTCCGGTTTGGCATGGGTGCTATCGTATACTATTGTTACGTTGGCGCTGCCGCTATTGCCAGCCTCATCGGTAGCCGTTACCGTGGCCGTATTGTTGCCGGAGACAAGGGATAAACCAATAACGCCAAGGCTAAAACGTCCGCCAATCACCTGCGCGTACGTCGGGTAGCTATTGAAAGTGATGTTCACCGTGCTGACACCGGGGTCATTGACTGTACCCTGTACTGAAGGCCAGATGGCGCTAGAGAATGTCATCCCCGGCATAGGATACTCTATCGTCACGACGGGAGGCGTCGTGTCCAGTTTCACTGTCCTGGCGCCGGAGGTGCCCAGATAGTTGCTATCACCCGCGTGGCCGCCGGTATAGGCATTGACTACGAGAATATTCGTGCCCTCAACAAGGGTAACATTTACCGAGAAGTTGCCGCTTACCACGCTAACTGATTGCGACACGCCGTTAAGTATGAGGTT
>CAZXYV010000107.1:0-6343 GCA_964645025.1 uncultured Dehalococcoidaceae bacterium
GCCTATTTCCTGGCGCAGTCCGGTTACCCGGTGACAGTTTATGAAGCCCTGCCAGTGGGCGGCGGCATGCTTTCGGTGGCGATACCGGAGTTCCGCCTGCCGCAGGCCGCCATCCAGCAGGATATCGACTATATCGTTAAGAGGGGAGTCGAGATTAAGTACAACACCCCGGTCAATACCAATTTCACCGTGGAGCACCTGAAAAAAGACGGCTTCGCCGCCGTGTTTATCGCGGCCGGCGCGCAGCGGAGCCAGCGCCTGGGAATACCCGGAGAGGTGGAAGATATCGAAGGTCTCTACTACGGGCTGCGGTTCCTCCGCGACGTGAGGCTGGGGAGGACTGTCAAGGTGGGCAAACGCGTGGCCATCATCGGCGGTGGCAACGTGGCCCTGGACGCTGCCCGGACCTCGCTGCGCCTCGGCGCCGGTGAAGTCAGTATCTACTACCGCCGCTCTCACGATGAGATGCCGGTATCTGAGGTCGAATATGAGGAAGCGGTCGCCGAGGGCGTGAAAGTAAATTTCCTGGCCACCCCAACGCGGATTACCAGCGATAACTGGAAAGCGACCGGCCTGCAGTGCATCCGTATGAAGCTGGGAGAGCCCGATGAAAGCGGCCGGCGCCGTCCCGTCCCCATTGTCGGTTCGGAATTTACCGCCGGGGCGGACACGGTCATTGCCGCCGTGGGCCAGGCGCCCGACCTCTCTTTCCTGCCCCCCGATAGCGCCCTGGAACGTACGCGCTGGGAGACGCTCGTCGCGGACAGCAACTCCCTGGCGACCAATGTGCCCGGTATCTTTGCCGGCGGCGATTTCGTCACCGGGCCGGGGATGGTGGTTGAAGCTATCGCCGCTGGCCGTAGAGGGGCTATCGCTATCGACAAATTCCTCCGGAAGGACGCTTCCCGCGTCGAGATTTATGACCGCAAATTGATTACGGCCGGCGTACGGCCCCCGGAGCTCGACGAGACCTGGGAGGAAAAGCCGCGGACCAAAGTAACGACTCTACCGCTGCCGGAAAGAAGCGCCAGCTTTACGGAAATCGAGCTCGGTTTCTCCGAGGATATTGCCCGCCGGGAAGCGAAACGGTGCCTACGGTGCGACCTGGAAGGTTAAAATATAAGATTATTTATGTACACAACCTGTTATTGCGAACGTAGCGTAGCAATCCCTTAGCCAAAAATAGAGATTGCTTTGGGCTTCGCCTCCGCAATGACAAATGGAAGTAGAGGGAGGGGTTCGCCATGAAATCGATAACCAGGCAGAAAACGATGGATGAGATTCAGAAGGGCCTCAAAGGCCTGGATAAGGTATTCGTTATCGGCTGCGGCACCTGCACCACCCTGACGAAGACCGGCGGCATCGACCAGGTCACGGAAATGAAGGGGAAACTCCAGGAGGCCGGTAAAAGAGTCACCGGCTGGGCGGTCATTCCTACCGCCTGTGATGACATGACCGAGGCCGCCATGAAAGAGAATGAGCAGTTTATCCGCAGCGCCGACTGTATTTTATCAATGAGCTGCGCCCTGGGTATTCACCGCATGAACCTCTATATCGGCAAGCCGGTGATTCCGGCGGTGGACACCCTCTTTATCGGCGTCGAGGAGACGCCGGGCTATTTCCGCGAGGCCTGCGCCCAATGCGGCCAGTGCCTCCTCGGCGAGACGGCAGGTGTCTGCCCCATCACCGCCTGTCACAAAGGGCTGGTCAACGGCCCCTGCGGCGGCACCAATAACGGTAAATGCGAGGTCGATAAAGAGAAAGACTGCGCCTGGACTTTAATCTATAATCGACTGAAAGAGCAGGGCAGGCTCGACCTGATGCGCCAGTACCATCCGCCGAGAAACCACCATATCACGCTCCGGCCGAGATCTCTAACAATTAAATGAGGGGGTAATGACCATGGTATCGCGTTTTAAAGAAGCCCTTAACTCCGGTAAGTTCGTGATTACCAGCGAGATTGCCCCACCCAAGGGGACGAACCTTCAAAAGATGCTCCATCACATCGACCTTCTCAAGGATAAGGTGGATGCCCTTAACGTTACCGACCACCAGAGCTCCGTGATGCGTTTCCCCTCCCTGGGCGGCTGCCTGGCCATCAAAGAAAAAGGCGGCGAGGCTATCATGCAGATGACCTGCCGCGACCGCAACCGCATGGCGCTGGAAGCCGACCTTCTCTTCGCTTACAGCCGGGGCATCGGGAACGTCCTCTGCCTCACCGGCGATGCCGTACCCGTCGGCGACCATAAAGAGGCTAAAGGCGTCTTTGACCTCGATTCCCTGCAGCTTTTAAAGGCCGTCCGCCAGCTGGCTGCCGGCCAGGACCTCGGCGGCAATAAACTGGAAGGGGCGGTGGATTTCTGCGCCGGGGCCATCGTCACTCCTGAAGCCAATCCCATCGAACCGCAGCTTATTAAGTTTGAAAAAAAGGTCGAGGCCGGCGCCGAGTTTTTCCAGACCCAGGCCATCTACGACCTGGAGAATTTTACGAAATTTATGGAATATGCCCGTAAGTTCAAGACTAAAATACTGGCCGGTATTGTCCTGCTATCATCGGCCCGCATGGCGAAATACATGACGGAAAACGTCCCCGGCATCTTCGTCCCGCAGAATCTTATTGATGAATTATCCAAGGCGCCGAAAGAGCAAATGCTGGCCAAAGGAATTGAGATTGCCGGGCGTACGATTGCCGCCCTGAAGAAGAGTGCCATTTGTGACGGCGTCCATATTATGGCCATCGGCAGGGAGGAAGTGGTACCGGATATCCTGGCAGCCGCCGGGCTTTAAGTAAATTAATCACTCGCAACCAATACTTATGCTATTTAGGCATAACGCAGGATTATGCTACCAGAAAAAACAGCCGAAAGATTCTTTCAAACCTGCCGTATCGCCCCACCATGTCAGAGATTGAGTGATGGTATTATGGGCCTTACCCGACAGTCAACCTCCCGAGCTTTGGTTCCTAAATATCACCTTCGGAAACAGTAGAACGTGAAACAAAGTTAGCTAATCCAACTACAAAGACAGAGCGAGCAGGCTTCGTTTACACCGTAATTCTCAATAACCCTGTTACATTTCTATAATCAAATGATTGACTCGCAGTTCTTAACGTAGCATAATACGTATATCCTGAGCGTGGGTCTTGTTTCGATTGAACGAATAGACAAATACTCGACTTGAAATCAATAGCTTCCGCTTTTAGGAGCTTAAGTAATGGGGAAAATAGGAAAACACCATTCCATTTTGCCCGCTCAAGCCATTCCAGCCCGCATAGTAATAGGTGTCACCGGGCATCGGAACCTGGACAACCAGCCTGCAATTGCCGACGCCATACGGTCAGCCATAGACAGCATCAGGCAAATGGTCCCACCCTTAAGGCACACTCCGTTACTCTGGTGTGTTTTATCCCCGCTTGGTGAAGGCGCGGACCGGCTCGTCGCCCGGGAAGTCCTTAAAGCCGGAGGCGTCCTTGAGGTTGTCCTGCCTCTGGAAAGAGATGAATACAGGCAAGACTTCGAGACTATGGAGTCTCAGAAGGAGTTCGAAGAGCTGCTCTCACAGGCCAAGAGTGTCAGGACCCTTCCGTCCAGAGGCAGCCGGGTCGAAGCGTATGAAAAGGTCGGGCGCGATATAGTTGACCAGTGCGATGTGCTCATTGCCCTTTGGGATGGCAAAAAAGCGGCTGGCCAAGGCGGTACGCAGGAAATAGTTCAGTACGCCATCGATAACAAATGCCCTTTAATCTGGATACACACCGATAATCCCTCTCGAATAGAGATTGAAAAGGGACGAGGTGTGGACGCAAGGCCGTTTCTTGACCTCGATGAATATAACTCGGAGCGCGTTGACCCGGTCAGATATGAAACCCTCTTAAGCCGTGATACTGCTTTCTTCACTGGCGAAGCTGAAAGGGCCAAGTTGCCGCTGGACAGGTTGAAGTCGACCATAGAATATATTTTAAGTCATTATGTACGCTGTGATATATTAGCTTTGAATTACCAGCACCTTTATTATCGCGCGGAAACTCTGGTCTATGGTCTGGCCTTAGCTGCCGTAGTAATTGCGGCTTTCCAGATTCTTTTCATGCCCGACCGGCCCGTAATTCTTATCTCAGAAGTTGTATTGATGATTGCCGTTTTGGCCATCGTCTGGATAGGCCGGCGCCGAAAATGGCACAACAAGTGGATAGACTCTAGATTCCTGGCGGAGAGGTTCCGCTCGGCACTATTCATGGCGGTGGCGAATATAGACGTGTCCATGTTGCGGCCGCCGCGTCACTTGAGCCTTGCCTATTCTCCTAAAGACTGGAAGGTAGTTGCCTTTGCTTCCGTCTGGATTCAGAGACCTCGATGGCAAACATCGGGCTCTTTACTATTCGAGAGGGTGAGGCATTTTTTATGTGAGGCATGGGTTGAAGACCAGATTCTTTACCATGATAACACCTGTAAACGCCACCATCGAAGACACCAGCGCATGGCCATTGCCAGCTATGTCCTGTTCGGGCTGACTATCTGCGCGGCTCTGCTCCACGTGCTTAATATCGGCTCCCATTTGCTAGAGACTGGTTTTGCCTTCACGGCCATTATATTTCCGGCGGTGGCCGCCAGCATTACCGCTATCCGGACGCACCGGGACTATTTGAGAAACTCAATGCGCTCGGCGGAGATGGTACGGCATCTCAAGGAGCTTAAGGGTAAAATGGTTCAGGTGCAGGAGCCTGATGGATTTTTTACACTGGTCAAAGAAACCGAGGAGACCATGCTTCACGAGAATGAAGACTGGCGTGTGGTAATGCGGTTTCACACGATAGAGCCGGCTTAAAGATGGTTTTAACAACGGAGGTTATTAGTGAGCCATATCTTCATCGCCCATGTTGAAGAAGACGCCGAAATAGCTCTGGGCATTGCCATAGGACTTGAGGAAGCTGGCTACTATACATGGTGTTACGAGATCGATTCTATACCTGGTACCTCGTATATAGTCCGTACTGGAGAAGCGGTGGCGCAATCCGACGCAGTGGTAGTGATAATTTCGCCTCATTCACTCAGTTCAAGTCAAGTAACCAAAGAAATTGTCCGCGCTCATGAAAGTGCCAAACATTTCATACCGATTTTGCGCGATATCACTCACGCCGAATTCCAGAAGCGCCAGCCGGAATGGCGGGAGGCAATCGGTTCTGCCACCTCAATACGCGTTCCCAGTGACGGCATAGTCACATTGATTCTCCCGATTATAGAGGGTATAAAGTCCTTAGGAATCAAACCGAGTGCAAAGGTAAATACAGTACGCATAAACCGTATACGTAAAGAGCTTGATGAAATAAGAAACCTACCAATATCACACGAACCTGAACCAGTTGCAACTACAAAAAAAACAGAAGAAGGCAAGAAAGTAAAATCCAAAAAACCGCTGGTCATAACATTAGCTTCGGTAATAGTTGTGGCAATAATCATATTAGTGATTTTCCTGCCCCGCGGAGGCAACGATAAGGGACAAGACCGCGGCTCAACGTCCAATATAACATCCCCCACACCTTTGGCGGCGAGTACTTCCGCCCCTCCCGTAACGCCCCCGACGGCGACGCCAGTAACAGACAAACCAACCTTAACACCAACACCAACACCTACGCCTAAGCCTGCTCCGACGCCCACTCCTGAGCCTACCCCGTCTCCTACACCAGAAGTCCAGCCACCAGTACCTTCGCCTAAGCTAATGTATGAGGATGATTTCAGCGATACTAAAAGTGGCTGGGTTCAGCAGTACTCGCAGACATACGAGGTCAACTACAAGGATGATGAGTTTCATATTCTAGAAAAAGAACCGAATGTGTCATACTATACTGTAAACCGAAATGCAGGACAATTTACAGACTTTAATCTGGAGATAGATGCTAGGCTAGTTAACGGATCAAATAAAAGCGTCTACGGGGTGGTGTTCCGGTTTAAAGACAATAAGAACTACTACCGTTTCGAAGTTTCGGGAGATGGGTATTACATTGTAGGGACGAGATTCAATGACATGTGGGGTGAGCTACAAAAGATAACAAAGTCAGCCTATATCAAAGAGGGCAACAGCATAAACCGTCTTAAGGTAGTTTGCAAAGGCTCCCAAATAGAGGTATATGTTAACGGGTATTACCTCACTCGTATTACAGATTATTTGTTTACTGAGGGATACGTGGGAATGATTGTGTACTCCCTTGAAGGTAATACCCGTGTTGCTTTTGACAACATTCGAGTTTACAGCCTTGATTAAATGTCCCAACCAAAGCAAAAAATGATATACAGCATCAAAGCATGAGGGAGATCTTATGAACAGGAATACAGATACCAAAACCATCGTT
>CAZXYV010000108.1:0-6304 GCA_964645025.1 uncultured Dehalococcoidaceae bacterium
GTCACCTCCGCCGGCTTGCCGCGGATAAAGACCGTCCCCTCTTCGAGGACGCGGTTATAGAACTCCTCGTAGCCTTTGCCGAAGCTCCGGATATCGATATAAAACTCGTAGACATCAGCGCTGGTGTGCTCCCGGATAAGGTGGGCGAACTTCATGGAGTACATGCAGCAGACGCGGGAGCAGTACTCGTGGTAGTTTTCATCGCGGCTACCGACGCAGTGGATGATGGCGATGCTCTCCGGCTCTTTACCGTCCTTGAGCTTGATGTGGCCGCCGGTAGGCCCGGCCGAGTTGACCAGGCGCTCGAACTCCAGGCTGGTGACGACATTATCCAGCCGGCCGTAGCCGTACTGCTTCACAATCGAGGGGTCAAACAAGTCAAACCCGGTGGTGATAAGTATCGCCCCCACCTCCACCTCGATAGTCTCGTCCTTCTGGTCGAAATTGATAGCGCCGGTCTCGCAGCCGGGGATGCCTTTCTTTTCGATGCCTTTCTGGCACAGGCGGCAGACGTCCTTGCCTTCGGCGAGCCCCTTGAGGTGGCGGCAGTGCTCGGCGTCGATGAGCACTTTATTGGGTACTGCCTGGGCGAAGGGTTTGTAAATGGCCTTGCGCTTGCCCAGCCCCTGCTCGAAATCATCGGGGACGGCGGTGGGGCAAAGCTCGCAGCAGCGGCCGCAGCCGGTGCATTTGGACAGGTCAATATATCTGGCTTTCTTCTTTATTTTCACCTTAAAATTGCCGATGTAGCCGGAGACCTCTTCAATCTCGCTGTAAGTTAAAAGTTGGATATTGGGGTGAGAGCCGGCGAGGGTCATTTTCGGTGTCAGGATACAGGCGGAGCAGTCCAGGGTAGGAAAAGTTTTATCGAGCTGGGCCATGTGCCCGCCGATGCTGCCGCTTTTTTCCACCAGGTACACTTTATTACCCGAATCGGCGATCTTTATAGCCGCCTGGATACCGGCGATGCCGCCGCCCACCACCAGGGTAGCGCGATTGACCGGCACCTGCCGCGTCTCCAGCGGCTGGTTATAGTAGACCCGCCTCACGGCGGCGGCGACGAGCGCCCGGGCTTTTTCCGTGGCCTTGGCTTTATCCGCCGTCACCCAGGAGCAGTGCTCGCGGATGTTCGCCATCTCGAAGAAATAGGGGTTTAAACCGGCGTCCTGGAGGACGCGGCGGTAGGTGGGCTCGTGCATCGTCGGCGAGCAGGCCGCCACCACGATGCGGTTCAGCCGTTGCTCCCGGATGTCCTTTTTTATCATCTCCTGCCCGGGGTCGGAGCACATGAAGCGGTAGGCGCGCGCGACGACCACCCCTTCCAGCCCCCCGGCAAAACGGGCGATGTCTTCGACATCGACCGTGCCGGCGATGTTGCTCCCGCAGTGACAGACATATACGCCGATTCTCGGTTCCAAAGCTATCCTCTCCTGTTACTAATAAAAAATGACGTGTACACCGTTTTTAAACGATTTGTCATTGCGAGGGCGAAGCCCGTGGCAATCTCAATTATTGGCTTAAATATGTCATTGGGATTGCCACGCTGCGCTCGCAATGACGTATAAATATAATAATATAGTTGCTGCATACTCTTATAATATTTAATTAAAAATTATCTTCTCATATTGAATAAATTACTTTCTTAATATTGTGGCACACGGAGCATTGCCCTGTTCCCCGTTTGAAATTAAGAGTTGTCGCTAAGGAGAAGGTAACTTGTTGAACTTCTTGGCGCCTAGGTAAATTTAATAGCTTGGCTAAATCGTCATCACAGTATTTAACACGTTTATGACTATTAATAAAAGAGGTAATTTTTACGGGGTTTGTCATATTCCACCTTTAGCCACATGTGCCATCTTATAGTTGACCGGGTTATAGACTAAATCAATCACCCTTCGCGGTGAGACGATATTCGTGTTCAGACCCAGCTTTTCAGCTTCAACGCCGAGCGCCAGGCCGATAAGCTGGGTGATATACAGCACGGGAATGTTAAAATTAGTTTTAAATTTGGAATTGACCCGGCCCTGGTAGGCATCGAGGTTGGTCTGGCAGAGCTGGCAGGGCGTAACCAGGCATTGCGCGCCATTAGCCGCGGCGTTTTCCAGCAGCTGGTGCATCAACCGCAGCACTTTGTCTTCCTCGGAAAGCGTCAGCGAGCCGCCGCAGCAGCGCGCCTTCAGTGGAAAATCAACGGCTATAGCGCCGGTACAGGTTACCAGTCGGTCGAGGGTATGGGGCAACTCGGTATCGTCCAGGCCGTACTGCGGGCGCACCAGCTGGCAGCCGTAGTACGGGGCTACTTTAAGACCTTCGAGTTTATTCCTGACTTTTCCAGTGATATATTCCGGAGTGACATCATTGACTAAAATATCCACCAGGTGCCGGACGCGCAGTCGGCCGCCGTAGCTCAGGCCGGCCACCGCCAGGGCTGCGTTGACTTTAGCCAGCATCGCCGGATGCTCGTGCAGGTGCCGGTTCGCTTTCGCCAGTGTCACGTAGCAGGAGCTGCACGGCGTCACCACGTCAAAACCTGCCTTTTCCGCCAGCGCCAGGTTGCGGGCGGCTACCACGATAGCCCCTTCTTCATCCAGGGAGCCGTAGGGCGTCGAGCCGCAGCAGTTCCAGTCCTCGATTTCGTTAAGTTCAATGTCCAGGGGGGCGGCGATGGCCTGCGCCGATAGCTCCTGCCCCAGGCCGGTGCTTTCCGCCGTGCAGCCGGGGAAATAGCTGTACTTTTTCAATCCGTACCTCCGACTTCCCTGAATTTCCGGAGGATTTTACTAAGGTCTCCCCTGCCTTTAACACGCACGGGTTTCAATGGCATGCGTTTGTGCAGAAATAGCTGGAGACCCACGTTCCACAATTTCAGCGCCGCCAGCGGGTTGGTCAGCAGGTAGTATTTAAGCATCATGCCCAGCTCGAAGACCCGACCGTGGCCGTTAATGGAGTCGACAAAACTGCGGTAGAGCGATGGCGTCCTGGTGCCGCCGACTTTATAGCCTTGCTGATTCGCCAGGCTTTCCAGGGCATGGGCCAGTTCGGTGGGTTTCACGCCGCGGGGACAGCGGGCGGTGCAGGTATAGCAGGAAAGGCAGTGCCACATCGAGCTGCTGGCGAGCACTTCGTCCCGCAGGCCGGCCCGTATCATGGCGATTATCTGCCGCGGCGGGTGCTCCATATAGGCGGCCATCGGGCAGGAGCCGGTGCAGGTGCCGCACTGGATGCAGGCCAGGACATGCTCCCCGCCGGGTGTAGCCCTGACCTCATCCAGGAAACTTTTCATAGCTTTATTCAATTTTAGCACGAAGCGTGCGTGCGTAGCAACACAGTAAGCAGAAGCGGATAAAACATTTTCATTGACTTCACTACTGGTCGCTGATAATATAAAAGTGTGAGGTGAAAATGACGAAAAAGTTTGAAATTCCGAGACTGGTCGTGTTTCCGCAGACCGCTAAGGCTAACCAGCATGACCACCTGGTCATCGGCGGGTGTGATACGGTGGCGCTGGCTGAAGAGTTCGGCACGCCTCTATACGTCTTTGACGAAGCCGACCTGCGCGGCCGCTGCCGGGAGTTTAAAACGGAGTTCGGGAAACTATACCCCGATACCATCGTCAGCTATTCCCCCAAGGCCTTCACGGCCAAAGCCATGATGAGGCTGGTTGAAGAGGAAGGGCTTGACCTGGACGTGGTCTCCGGCGGGGAGCTGGGTTTTGCCCGCGCCGTGGATTTCCCCATGGAAAGGGTGCATTTTGCCGGCAACAATAAGTCCGCCGAAGAGCTTAAAATGGCCGTAAAAAACGGCATCGGCCACATCGTGGTGGACAACCTGCCTGAGCTCAATATGCTGCGGGAAATCGCCGGCCGGAAAAAGGTGAATATCCTGCTGCGCTTGAATACAGGCATCGACCCGCATATCCACCAGTACAATAAAGTCGGCATCGTGGACTCCAAGTTCGGCCTGACGCGCGCCACCTGGGATGAGGCGGCCGCTATCGCCCTGGCCGCGCGCAATATCAACGTCGATGGCCTGCACTTCCATATCGGCTCCGGCCTGTTCGAGACCGAGCCCTTCGTGAAATCGATAGCTGTCGTGCTCGAATACGCCGCGGTGCTCAAGCAGAAGTACAACTTCGTCACCAGGGCGCTGAGCGTCGGCGGGGGATTCGGCGTCCAGTATACGCTGGAAGCCGCGCCGCCATCCATCGCCGCTTTCGCCTTGGCGATAGTTAACGAGCTTAAGAACCGGTGCCGCCAGTTGAAGTTGACTCCGCCGAAGCTGATTATCGAGCCGGGCCGGAAAATCGTCGCTCAGGCCGGCGTGGCTATCTATACGGTCGGGGTAATCAAGGATATTCCGGGTATCCGGACCTATGTCTGCGTGGACGGCGGCATGGGCGATAACATCCGCCAGCCGATGTACGGCGCCAGGCAGGAAGCGCTGGTGGCCAACCGGGTCTCCGCCAGGGACACGAAAACGGTCACCATCGCCGGCAAGTACTGTGAGTCCGGCGACGTCCTGATTAAAGAAATCAGCCTGCCCAAATTAAAAGCGGGCGATATCCTGGCGGTAGCCGGCAGCGGCGCTTACTGCATACCCATGTCGAGCAACTATAACGCTGCCTTCCGTCCGGCCATCGTCTTCGTCAGGGATGGTAAAGCCCGCCTTATCCGGCGCCGGGAGACGCTGGCCGACCTGACCCGGCGCGACCTGGTTTAACGAGGAGACTGTTATATGTGGCAGGTAATCGGTCAGGAGCGGGCGGTCTCTCTACTTCAGCACGGCCTGGCAGCCGGGAAGCTGGCCCATGCCTACCTGTTCGTCGGGCCGGCGCACGTGGGTAAAATGACCCTGGCCCTGAACCTGGCGCAGGCGCTCAACTGCGAGGCGGCGGAACGCCCCTGCCTGAAGTGCCCCGCCTGCCTTAAGATTGCTGCGAGGCGCCACCCCGATGTTCAGATTATCGGCCTGCTGCAAAAAGAGGATACAACCGAAGCCAAGGTCATCAGTATCGAACAGATAAAATTTATGCAGCACGACGCCAACCTGCCCCCGTTCGAAGGTAAGCATAAGGTGTTTATCTTCGATTGCGCCGAGCTGTTTTCGATAGAGGCAGCCAATCGCTTCCTGAAAACTCTGGAAGAGCCGGTCGATAAAGTGACTTTCATCTTGCTGACGGTCAACGATAAGCTGCTGCCGCTGACGGTGATTTCACGCTGCCAGCGCCTGGAACTGGCGCCGATGTCCCTTGCCGGCGAGACAGCGGCGCTGGTCGAGCAAAAGGGCCTGGAACCACCGCGGGCCAGGCTCCTGGCCGGGCTTTCCCACGGCTGCCCGGAGTGGGCGCTTGCCGCCGCGGCCGATGACACCCTGCTGCACCAGCGCGACGAGGACTTGAACAAGGTACTCGGCGTCATCGGGGCGGATTACGAAGAGCGCTTTAACTACGTCGCCCAGCTGGCGGCGCGGTTCAGCCAGGACCGGGGCGTTGTTTACCGCGTGCTCGACCTGTGGCGCGACTACTGGCGCGACCTGATGCTGCAAAAGCTGGGCCGTGAGGACATGATTATCAATATCGACCACCAGGCGGAGCTGGTCGAGATGGCCGCGGGCTACCGGCTGGACCAGATAAAGACTTTTATCAATGCGATACAGGCCGCCGCCGAGCAGCTCCGGCAGAATGCCAACACGCGGCTGGCTCTGGAGGTATTGATGCTCGATATTCCGATAAGGGAAGGAGGTATCGTCCCGATGGCGTCGGGGCGTTGAATATGGCTAACATCGTTGGAATACGTTTTAAGAGGGCCGGTAAGGTCTATGACTTCGATGCGAAAGACATCGAACTCAAGGCCGGCGACTACGCCGTCGTCAAGACGAGCCGCGGCATGGAACTGGGGCATGTGGTTATCGCCCCGGGGCAAATCCAGCCCGGTGAGTCGGAGGTGGCGTTAAGCCCGGTGATACGCAAGGCCACGCCGGAGGACATCGCGAAAACGGAGGAGCTTGACGCCAAAGCGGAAGAGGCCCTCATCGAGTGCGGCAAGGCGATTACGGAACTGAACCTGCCGATGAAGCTGCTCTCCGCCGAGTACAGTATCGATAGCAGCCGCCTGACATTCCTCTTCAGCGCCGAGGAGAGAGTCGATTTCCGCGAGCTCGTCCGGAGATTGAGCGGCCAGTTCAAGGTCAGGGTGGAGCTGCGCCAGGTGGGGAGTCGTGACGAGGCCAAGCTGCTGGGGAGCTTCGGTCGGTGCGGCCGTTCGCTGTGCTGCGCGAGCTTCCTGACCGAGTTCAGCCCGGTCTC
>CAZXYV010000109.1:0-6268 GCA_964645025.1 uncultured Dehalococcoidaceae bacterium
ACAGGAGTAGGGGTTTGTCCCAAAATCATTTTCACTTACTTAAAACCTCTGTCGGCGCTCGTGCCGGCGAGCTTTTAACGGCCCACGGCGTGGTGCCGACGCCCGTGTTCCTGCCGGTAGGCAGCCAGGCCACCGTCAAGACCCTGACCCCCGATGATATCAAAGAGTTGGGTTTCAAGATGATACTGGCCAATACCTATCACCTCTATTTAAGGCCGGGTATCGAGGTGGTTGAAAAGATGGGCGGCCTGCACACCTTCATGGCCTGGGACGGCGCGATACTCACCGATAGCGGCGGCTACCAGGTGTTCAGCCTGGCGCCCCTGCGTAAGATTAACGACGAAGGCGTTACCTTCCGCTCCCACATCGACGGCAGCGAGCACTTTATCACGCCGGAAATGGCTATCCAGTATCAGGAAAGGCTGGGTGCCGAGGTGATTATGGCACTGGATGAGTGCACGGCCTACGCCGATAGTAAAGAAAAAGTGCGACAGGCGATGGAGCGGACGTACCGGTGGGCGGAAAGGTGCCTCCAGGCCCATGAAAGGAAAGGCCAGGCGCTTTACGCTATCGTCCAGGGGGGCATGTTTCCGGAATTAAGACGGCAATCGGCGGAGTACCTGACCAGACTGGATTTCCCCGGCTACGCCATCGGCGGTTTGAGCGTCGGCGAGCCTAAGGAAATCACGCTGGCCATGGTCGGGGAGACGGTCGCTTTGTTGCCGGTGGATAGGCCGCGTTACCTTATGGGTGTCGGTTCGCCGGAAGATATCGTCGAAGGGGTGGCGCGGGGCATCGATATCTTCGATTGCGCCCTGCCGACGCGCGTCGCCCGCAACGGCGCCCTCTTTACCGCGCGGGGACGCATCAATATCCGCAACGCGGTTTATAAGACCAGGGACGCCCCGCTCGACCCCGATTGCGATTGTTCTACCTGCCGGACTTTTTCTGCCGCTTATATTAGCCACCTTTTCCGCAGCGGGGAGCTTTTAGCCCTGCGGCTGGCCACGGTGCATAATCTCCGTTTTATCAGTAACCTGATGCGGCGGATAAGGGAATCTATTCTCGATGGCACATTTACCGCCTTCCGGGAAGACTTCCTGGCCGGCTACGAGCCCACCGACGAGGAGACCAGAGTAGAGCAGAAGCGGCGGTGGCTGACATCCCGCCAGTAATTTAATAAAAATGTCACATATTTTATGCGCCCGTTTGACTTTTGTTATCTCCTGTCTGTTAAAATAATAATCATCGGACACGCATAATTATTGTGTCAGACCGGGAGGTCAAATATGGCTAAAGAAAAAAAGAGAAAAAACTACGGCGTAAAAAAAGTCGAAGATAAATATGTCTGTGAAGAATGCAGTTCCGAGGTGCCGGTAAGAAAAGCCTGTCCGACCTGTGGCAAGATAATTGAGTGGGACAGAGTTCTGGAGGAAAACCGGCGTTATTAGTGGTACGGTTGACATAAAAATTTATCTGGAGGTCAAACATGCCCAAGAAAAAAGCTAAAATAATACATGAGCATCCTGTGAAACTGGGCGATAAGTTCATATGCCCGCATTGTAAAGCTCTATTGCCGGTAAAGCAGGACTGCCCGGTGTGTAAACTGGAACTCGACTGGACCAAGGTCTAGGTTGATATTTACCCGCCGTGGATGAGCAGCACGATGTGGAGTTTATCGCCGTCTTTGACCGGGTGGGACATCGTGTGGGGATAGGCGCTCTCCCCGTTGACGAAAATATCGAACGACTGTACTAAGTCCCCGTTTTTATCGAATATCACCTTTTTAAAGTCAGGGTATTGCCTGGCCAGGTCGTTCAGGCACTCGCCCACGGTTTTTCCCGCCGCTTTCAGGTTCACCTGGTTATTGGTGTACCGGGCGAAAATCGACGAAATTTCTATATCGACGCTCATTTTTTCTTACCTGCCGTTATTTTCCCGCAGTCCGCGCAGTCCGGGTCCCTTTTAATACTGAACTCGGTGAACTTCATGGTCAGGCCGTCATAGTTCAAGAGACGGCCGGTCAAGAGCTCACCCAGCCCCGTTAAATATTTGATGACTTCTGTGGCCTGGATACACCCGATAACCGCCGGGGCGACGCCGATGACCGGGAACCTGGTCTTGGGGACGGTAGCGCCGTGATAGAGACAGGTGAGACAGGCGGTCTGGCCGGGTATAATCGTCATCGCCCGGCCCTCGAAGCCGTAAACAGCGCCGTGGAAAAACGGGATATTCTTTTTTATAGCCGTCCGGTTGAGCAGGTAACGCGTCGGCAGGTTGTCCAGGGCATCGACGATTAAGTCGGCATCGCCAACGAGCCTGGCGGCATTGGCTTCGGTTATCGTGTCCCCGATGGTCTCTATCCGGATACCGGGGTTGAGCTTTTTAAGCTTGGCCGCCGCCGAAGCCACCTTTTCTCCGCCGATGTCTTTGTCCCAGTGCAGGACCTGCCGGTTCAGGTTGCTGAGTTCCACCGTGTCATGGTCGGCAATCCTGAGCGTGCCGATGCCCGCGGCAGCCAGGTAGATAGCCACCGGCGAGCCGAGCCCGCCGGCGCCGGCGATAAAGACCTTCGCCTTTTTAAGCTTCGCCTGCCCCTCTAAACCGAAGCTGGGTATCATTATCTGGCGGTCGTACCGTTCCAGTTCTTTTTTAGTCAACATTTCAAACCCCCCTAAATTACCTCGCTGTCAATCCAGTCCAGGTAGTCCGGGTTGCCGCCGACGATGGGCAGGGCGATTATCTCCGGGACGGAGTAGCTGTGAATTTTCTTGACCGACTTGATGATATCCGGCAGCAGCGAGTCCCTCGTTTTCACGATGAGCAGGCTTTCTTTTGCGGCATCGAGCTTATCTTTCCACCAGAAATGCGAGCTTACTTCCGGGATAATATTCACGCAGGCGGCCTGCCGCCGCTTGACCAGCGTTTTACCTATCTTCTCCGCTTCTTCAGTGTCTCTGGTTGTGATAAAGACGACTACGTAAGTTGGCTGTTCCATAATTACACTATCGCCAGCATGCGGTCGACGGCCATTTTAGCCTTGACACGGATGGCTTCCGGCACTTTTACCTCGGGCGTCATCGTTTCCAAAGAATTTAATACTTTTTCGAGCGTAATCAGCTTCATATTGGGGCAAACGGCCTTGTCCGATGCCGGATAGAACTTTTTACCCGGGTTTTCTTTATTGAGCCGGTGTAGAAGCTCTACTTCGGTGCCGACAATCAGCTCCGTGACGTCGGCGCGGGCAGCGTAGCGTACCATGCCGCTGGTGCTTAAAGCTTCATCGGCCAGGGCGACGACCTCGGGGCGGCACTCCGGATGCACGACGACTTTAGCGCCGGGGTGCTCCTTTTTCCGCCGGATGATATCCTCGGGCAGGATGCGCATGTGCGTGGGGCAATAGCCCGGCCATAGCGTCATTTTCTTGCCCGTCCGGCGGGAAATGAAGTCGCCCAGGTACTGGTCGGGGACAAAAAGTATATTATCGCTTTTAATACTCAGGACGACCTTGACCCCGTTAGCAGAGGTGCAGCAGTAGTCCGATTCCGCCTTGACCGCCGCGGTAGAGTTAACATAGGTAACCACGGTGACGCCGGGCATTGCCGCCTTTTTTTGCCGGAGCTGGTCGGCGCTAATCATGTTGGCCATGGGGCAGCCGGCGCTGGCATCCGGCAGCAATACTGTCTTTTGAGGATTGATAATCGAGGCCGTCTCCGCCATGAAGTGGACGCCGCAGAAGACGATAACATCGGCCTGTGTCTGCGCAGCTTTCTGGCTCAGCTCCAGCGAATCGCCCACGAAGTCGGCAATATCCTGTACCTCACCGCGCTGGTAGTTATGGACGAGGATGACGGCATTCTTTGCCTGTTTCAATTTTAAGATTTGCTCTTCTATTGATTTATCACGGTTGACGGCCATGCTGTTCTCCGGTTACACTGTATGTTTATATTTTACATCATTATTCTTTTTATTATAAAGCCGATGTTATTTGAAACTAAATCCCTTTCACTCTCCCTTTTACAAAGGGAGACGATGACATTTCCTTACAAATCATCATACTCATATATTTATTTGTCCCACTTTTATAAAGGGGGAATAAAGGGGAATTTTGTCCACGGTATCAAAGCACCCTTGCCGCACCGGTATAAATCTTCATTTCCGATTTATCAAAGACTCTTACTTCCATGTCTGTATTAATCTTCGTCCCGACATCGCGGACGAAGCCGATAATGGTCAGCCCGCACCTCTGACCGATTTCCAGCCCTTTATCGGTCACGGCGGTCTTCGTGGCGACCAAGGGGATGCCGGCGCGGCAGATTTTCGTGACCATCTCCGAGGCCATCCGCCCCGTGGAGACCAGGAAGACATTGCTGCAATCAATATCGTTCAGCAGTGCGTAGCCGATGACCTTGTCCAGGGTGTTGTGCCGGCCGATATCTTCCACGATGCAGAGGGGCCGTGCCTCCGGGGTGAAAAGCCCGGCGGCATGCACGCCTTCCGTCGCGCGGTAAAGTGCGGCTTTCTCAAAGAGGGTGTTCATGGCCTGGAAGATGTCTTTTTTGTTGAATTGAATCGCAGCGTCAATTCGAGGGAAGCTCGACGTGTCAAAATACGCCATTTTACCACCCCCCGAAACAATGCGGTAGCTGGCCTTCATCGTTACAGGTGATGTCTTTTTTGTTTTTTTAAGTATTACCTTCGCGCCGTCGTTTTCTATCTCTAAAGACTCTATATCCGACAGGCTATTAATAAAACCCTGCCCGAACAGGTAGCCCGCCACGAACTCCTTTTCCATGGCCGGGACGATAGAGGCGTTGAAAAGGTGTTGCCCGTTAACGTAAACCGGTAGCTCTTTTTCGGTAATTACGCTGGCTTCCGTAGCGGAAAAACGGCCGCCGGACAGCTTGCGGCATTTTAGTGTTTTCGACGTCGTTGCGGACATCACTCAATCCTCTCCGGATGAGAATAGACGATCATGGTGCTGCCCCGGACCAGCCCGGCGATGGTTATCCCGGCTTTTTCGGCCAGTTCTACGGCAAGGGTGGTGGGCACGCCCTTGGTGGCGATGATGGGGATGCCGGCCCGGAGGCACTTGAAAATCATCTCGGAGGGCTGCCGGCCTGTGGAAGCAGCCAGCGTCCGGCTGAAGTCGACACCCTGCATAAGTCCGCGGCCGATGACTTTATCCAGCGCGTTATGGCGGCCCAGGTCTTCGGCGATGCAGACGGCGTCCTGGGCGTCCAGGAACAGCCCGGCGGAGTGCACTGCCTCCGTCTCGGTAAATACCTCCGACTTCAATATCGCCCGGACGCATTCGAAAATATCTTCATGACGTACTTTGAGGTTGGACATTACTTTTTGTGGTCTTTCCCCCGGGGGCTTACTTTTCGCCAGTATCACGTCGGCGGTATGATTTTTCACGGTTAAAGAGGTGATATCGGTGGCGCTTTGGATGATTCCCTGCGTATAGAGATTACCGGTGACGAACTCTTTTTCCAGGGTGGCCAGTATCATCGCCGTGGCGAAATGCCGGCCATTGACGTTAATCGTCAGGGCGGTCTCTTTGACGATTCTTTCGCTGGCAGGGGAGAACCCGCCGTTGACTAGGGTGAAACCGACTTTTTTAAGAGTTTTGCTTTCCATATGCCTGCTTCCTTGTTTACTCTGTCATTCCCGTGAAAACGGGAATCCAGCAGGGAAAAGGAGAGGTCTGGATTCCGGCTTTCGCCCAATGGTAAGGCGGTTTTTGGGATTGCCACGTCGCTACGCTCCTCGCAATGACGGTCTATTTGTCGTTACTCTTTTTGGTTTTGCCTTTAGTTATTTTTATTATATCGCCGGCTTTAACGCGCCCGCTGTGAATCACCCGGGCGAAGACTCCTTCCCGCGGCATGATGCAGTCACCAACCAGGCGGCGGATTTCGCAGGCAGCGTGGCATTCCTTGCCTATTTGCGTCATCTCCAGGACGACTTCTTTACCTACCTGGAGCCTGGTACCGATGGGCAGGGCCGTAAGCTCGACGCCGTGGGTGGTAATATTCTCGGCAAAGTCGCCCGGCTTTAAAGTGAAGCCCTTGCTCCGCATTTTATCGATGCTTTCGATGGCCAGCAGGCTTACCTGGCGGTGGGTGAGGCAATCGGCATGGGCGTCACCGACGACGCCGTAAGACTCTTTAATGGTTACTTCAGACACGGGTTTCTTGGTCGTGCCTTTCTTTTCACTCCGGCAAACCGCGATGACGGTGGACATAGATAGCTACCTTCCTTG
>CAZXYV010000110.1:0-6196 GCA_964645025.1 uncultured Dehalococcoidaceae bacterium
GTCTCCACTGGCAGGACGAAGATTTTGCCGTCGCCCGTTTCGCCCGTCCGGGCGTCATCAGCATCACCAGCGCCGAAGATATCAATAACCAGGCTGTGTCGCCAGTGTTGAAAGACATCGGAAGCCTCCGGAAATAATATACATCTATACTTTAGCCGGCTGATGTTACAATCAGATTACGTAACATGGTAAAAAGGACACGGAGGCTTTAATGTGAATCTGGAGCGTGGGGAAAAAGGCGTTTCGAGATTGCTGAAATATTTGCCTGTAGCATCTCCCTTTTATAAAGGGAGACCGAGAGGGATTTTGCGTCCCTTATTGGTCTTTAACAAACCTGTAGCCGATGTTGCGCACCGTCTCGATGTAGGTGCGGGTGCGTTCGATTTTACTCCTGAGTCGGCGGATGTGCACGTCAACGGTACGGTCGCCGCCGTAGTAGTCATAGCCCCAGATTTTATCGAGCAGGGCTTCACGGGTAAAAACGTGCCCTTTATGGCTCGCCAGCAGCTTGAGCAGCTCGTACTCTTTAAAAGTGAGGTCAACCTTGCTACCTTCAACCGTCACCTCGCAAGTGTCCGGGTCGATGGTCAGGCCTTCGCCTTTGATAGGTTCCATAGTCTCGGTTTTATCAAGGCTGAGGAGCCGGTTAATCCTTAAAACCAGCTCTCTAGAGTCATAGGGGCTTACCAGAATATCATCGATATCCAGGTTGAGGTAGAGGCTGCCCAGCTTATCCCTCCGGATCAGGGCGATAACCGGCAGTTTCTCTTCCCTTTTGACCTTCCGGATAAGCTCACAGGTTTCGGGACCGGGCAGCTGCTCTCCTATTTCGAGAAGGAGTATTTCCGGTTTTTGGCTGGTTACAGCCTGTCTGAACCCGTTGCTATAAGAGGAAAATGAGGACGTCAGGTTATAATGGGCCAGGGCCTGGCGCAACTCTTCCTTCGAGTCGGCATCTTTGGCGATGATTAAAGCCCGTATCATTTTTATCCCTATCGCCACACACTTTTATAAAATAATATGCGGCAATTATTTGCCGCTTGTATTAAATACTAGCACGGTGAGTGTCATTTATCAATATCTCGTTATTAATAAATTATTTAGACACGTCATAGCTATGTTTATGATTTGTTTACTTACCCGGGAATAATATGCAAAGTAGATGGACCAGGTATTAAGGTGTCCTGAGCATTAACGGCCTTTTTAGCTTGTAAATGAAGGATCCGGAAACCGGGCTAAGGCAATGGGAAAAGTAAGAAGGGTAATTGTCAGACGGGTAAGAGCTAACAGTCCGAAGGTTTCGCCGGTGAGCAGCCGCCCCGATGGTACCAGGTTGCTCGATAACGAAATCATTAAGAAATTCAATCCTTCGATGCTGGAGCTCGGTGATATCAGCGCGCCCTGCCGGGAAAAAGAGGCCATCGCCGCCGTCTTTGACCTGAACGGCTTTACGGCATTCTGCAACCAGGTGGACTCTTATCTGGCCATTCCCCGATTTCTCAATGATTTTCTGGAGTGGTTTTTCAGCAATGTCCGTCAAAGGATTACGGAAAGAGACCTCGGGGACCGGAGCGCCCTCTGGACGGGGCTTCCCGTCCTGGTAAAGTTCCTGGGCGATGGGCTCCTGGTGCTCTGGGACGCCCAGAAGATGACGGAAGAGCAGATATGCCGGCTGGCCGGCACCCTTTATGAAATCTGTCATGCCTACCGGGCTGAGTTTTATCCGCGAATGAGCGGGGTAGTCAATAAGCCGCCGGCCATACTCAGGTGCGGGGTAGCCAGAGGCAAGGTGTATAGCATCGGCAATGATAAAGACTACGTCGGGCATTGTATCAACAATGCCTCGCGGCTATCTCATCTGGGGTCTTTAACCTTTTGTTTCCCTCACCGCGGGTTCCAGGTCCGGGAGCATATGCCCGCCGCCTACCGCCATATTTTCGTGCCTAAATATGTTTCCATCCGCGGCGTCGGTGAAAATGAGCTGGTATGGGTCGTCAGTGACGAATATAACCGGTTGCCTGAGAAAAACCGTGAGATGTTCCGCAGCCTCGAGGCGGTGGAGGCGTAAATCCGGGAAATGTCCGGCAGCCGCGTTAAGGAAATATTGAATATGGTATACACTCCGGAAAAAATGCTATCTGACCCGATATTCGGCCGCGTGGAACAGGAAAATATTGCCAGGCTGGAGCCGGTGTACGGGGTAAACAAGAAAATCAGGTCATCCCCGCGTATGACTCAGATGCTGGAACAGGTTATCAAAACCACCCAGAAAACCCTGAATATCACGGCGGCATCTATTCTCCTTTACGGGGATAATGAGGAGGAGCTGTTCTTTGAGGTCGCCTCGGGTCCGGTGGGTAAAGTGCTGCGACAGGTGAAACTAAGTACCAAGTACGGCATCGCCGGCCAGGTGGCGCGTACGGGTAAACCCCTTATCGTCAATGATGTCGCCCGCAGCGAGAAATTCCATAAGATGATTGATGATACCACGGGCTTTCAGACCAAATCACTGGTTTGTGCGCCGCTGATGGTACAGCAAAAAATCCTGGGCGTGATTGAAGCGCTAAACAAGCTGGACGGCAGCGAATTCGGGGAACAGGACCTGGAAGCCGTTGTTTCCGTAGCGACGACGACCGCTATGGCGATCGAGAACACGAGGCAATACCAGGTTATTCTGGACGCATTTAAAAACACCATCTCGACACTGGCGGCGACCATCGATGCCAAGGACCCGTATGCCTGCGGGCATTCGCAGCGGGTGATGGAATATACCAGCATGGCGGCGGCCTACTTTTCACTTTCTCCTGAAGAAGCAGATACGTTACGTCATGCCGCGATACTTCATGACATCGGGAAAATAGAGATTGACTCCTGCATATTAGGTAAGCCTGCCCCTCTGACGGAGGCGGAATGGGAAATAGTCCATCAACACCCGGCCTTGGGAGCCAACCTATTGAGGGAAATTGCTTTTCTGGAAAAGGCGAGTAAACTCGTGCTCTGTCACCATGAAAGGTATGATGGCAAAGGCTATCCCGAAGGGCTCAAGGGCGAAGAAATACCTTTAGGCTCCAAGCTGATAGCTATTGCCGATGCTTTTGATACCATGACCACCGGCCGGTCCTACTGCCCGGCGGTGACTATCGACCAGGCGGTTGAGGAACTACAGGATTGTTCCGGCAGCCAGTTCTGCCCGGTGGCGGTGAAAGCCTTTATTTCCGGACTGCGTCTCCATACCGGTGGCGAACCACAGAACCAGGGAGATCCCAGCCTGGCTAGGCCGGAATCCTGAGGGTTACCGTGGTGCCGGTACCCTTTTCAGATTGTACTATCAGAGTTCCCCCCACCAGGCGGGCCCTCTCCCGCATCCCGATAATACCGAGTTTCCCGGATAGGGCCAGGTCGCTGGTGCGCGCGGGAATATTGAAACCCTGACCGTTATCGTTGATGACCAGTGTCAGGGCATCGGCGCTGAAATCCAGGCTCATCTCCACCGTCGTGGCCTGAGAATGGCTCCTGATATTATTAAAGACTTCCTGGGCGATGCGGAAGACGGCGAGCTCTATTTCCGGGGAAAGCCGGCGCTGATTTCCGGTAATGCCGACCTTCGTGGTCATGCTATAACCTCTCTCGAGGTCAGTGATGAGCCACTCGAGGGCGGGTACCAGCCCGAGGTCGTCGAGTATGGAAGGTCTCAGGTCCTGGCTGAAGCGCCGTACCCCTTCCAGCGCGGAGTTGGCCATCTCGTGCAGCTTTTTCAGCCGCTCTACCGTCGGCCGGGGGCTCTTCTTATCCCCGGTAATGAGGGAATCGATACCCCGGGAGAGCATCGCCAGTACCTGGACAGTGTCGTCGTGCAGCTCGCGGGAGATACGCCGACGTTCATCTTCCTGGGCCTTGGTCACCTGTTTGATATAATACTCCATATTCCGCCGCAATTGCTTTTCCTCGGTGACATCCTGGGCGATTATCTGCAACCCGAGCACCTCGTCTTTGCGGAGTATCGGGCTGATTCTGAGTTCGACATAGGCTTCCGTCCCGTTTTTCCGGGTGAGACGCGCGTCCTCGATGCCGCCGACCTGGAACTGGCCCAGTTTGCCTGAGAACAATTGCACGAGCTTTTCTCTGGTTTCGCCGGAGAACAGGTCGTATATCGTCGTGGCCATCAGTTCCTTGCGTGTATAGCCGGTAAGCTCTTCGCAGGCCCGGTTGACCGAGATAATCCTGGCAGTGGTCGAGGAAACGAAAAGCGCATCGCTGGAGTTTTCAAAGAGGCCGCGATAGCGCTCCTCGGATAGGCGTAGCTGCTGGGTGGTGACCTGCTGTTGCCGGTAAAGATGGGCGTTTTCCACGGCCACACCGATTTGATTGCCCATGGCCGTCAGCAGCTCGACCTCCTCCGGCTGGAACTGGCGGTGGCTGTACATGGCGATACAAATGGTGCCGTTGACCTTCTTTTTGGAGCTGACCGGCACGATTAATGTCGAGCGCAGTTTGAACTTGCTGACGACTTCCCTGGTGAGGCGCGGGTCCTGGGAGGCATCCTCGACGAAAAGGGGCTGGCCTGACTGCGCTACCCGCCCGTTGAAACCCTCGCCCAGCTTGAGCCTGTCCACGCCCCGGGCCAGTTCTTCGGAGGTGCCCCGGTAGGCTTCCAGGGAAAGCTCGCTGCTGTTTTCGTCCAGCAGAAATATCCAGGCGACATCTGCCTTCATTACCTCGACGACGTTATCGATGGCGTGGCTTAATACGGTGCTTAGCTCCAATGATTCGGAAACGGTGCTCGATATCCGGTTGAGCGCCGCCAGCCGCTTTTCACTTTCCTGCATAACCTTGACGTTTTCCTGGAGATCCTCTTTAGCTTTCTCAAGCTGCCGGACCGCCCGCTGCTGCCGGTGAACCAGCCAGGTGACCAGCAGCCCGATGAAGAAGAAGGCGATGGTCTCGGTGACCGCCTCGGATGCCTGCGCGGACATGAATATAGCGCGCGGCAGGAGCGCCAGGCCGATCAAGACTGCTGTTATCACCCCGCCCCGCCACCGGAAGACAAAGGCCGCGTAAGCTACAGGAATGACGGAGAGTATCCGGTAGGTGGAATAGCGGGCAAGCTCGATAGGTGCGCCGGGTAGTAAGGTCTGCAACCAGGGAATACGGTCGGCGTAGAAGATAAGAGCTCCGCAGAGCATGATGGTCAGGATAATCCAGAAATGAGCTACCCTGTAGATACGATTCACAGATATTATCTCATCATCAGGCACTATGTCAGGTCGTCCAGTCCGAGCCAGCCCTTGCGCAGCGCCTGTAAAACGGCTTCCGTCCGGGAACCGACATCCATTTTACGGAAGATATTGGCCAGGTGCGCCTGTACCGTGCGGCGGCTCAGGTAAAGCTGGGTGGCGATATCCTGGTTGCTCATGCCCCGGGCGGCCAGCTTCAGTATCTCCATTTCCCGGTCGCTGAGCTCGGCCGCCAGTGCCGTTGTCGGCGGTTGCCGGCCGCTGGAGCCCAGGCGGCTGAAGACTTTCTGGGCGATGGTGGGGTGGAGCACGGCTTCGCCGGCGTGTACGGCGCGGATGGCATTGACCAGGTCAGCGCCGCTGACATTTTTGAGGAGGTATCCGGCGGCACCCGCCTCCAGCAGGGCCACGATGTACTGGTCATTATCATAGGCGGTCAATATCAGTACGGCCGTCGCCGGGTAATCGGCTTTTATCTGGCGGGTAGCTTCGATGCCGTTGACCTTCGGCATGGCGATATCCATCAGGACGACGTGGGGGTGCAGATCTTTCACGAGCTTTACGGTCTCGGCGCCGTCGCTGGCTTCACCGGCGACCTCCATGTCCTTCTCCTGTTCAATCAGGCTGCGTGTCCCCTCGCGGAAAAGGGCGTGGTCATCGGCAATCAGCACTTTTATCTTATTCATGGGTGTACTTCAACCGGGAAAGAGATTCT
This sequence comes from uncultured Dehalococcoidaceae bacterium, assembly GCA_964645025.1. GTDB lineage: Bacteria > Chloroflexota > Dehalococcoidia > Dehalococcoidales > RBG-16-60-22 > Fen-1077. The sequence goes on from CAZXYV010000110.1 coordinate 5,950, forward strand.
ATTACCTGTATTCATTATAGTCCGCATTCAGGAGAAGTTCAAAGGTAGACTGGGACTGCGTAACCTATCCCCCTTTGTCCCCCTCGCCTTTTAAGGAGAGGGGTTCACCCTGGTTCCACTGAGGTCACCACCTGTGGCGAGAAACGGTGGCGAGCCACGAAGTGAAGGGTCTCGACCAGAAGGCTCGGCCTAAAGGTTCTCCCTGAAGGGGTCAGGGGGTGAGGATTAAATGGAGTGAGGTCAATTA
>CAZXYV010000111.1:0-6150 GCA_964645025.1 uncultured Dehalococcoidaceae bacterium
GAGAACCCTTCACTTCGTGGTGACCTCAGTGGAACCAGGGTGAACCCCTCTCCAAACAGGACATTTATGGATATTCTGGATTTTTTGTTTGGCGAGGGGTCAGGGGGATGGGTCACTATATAATCACAGCTTTGAATTCTTCGTACATACGTGGTAAAATTCTGAACAATGCCGAGTCGGAAATACACAGTCGTTTTCCAGCCCTCCGGTGTACGGGGCAAGGTCGCCGATGGCGCCACTATACTGGACGCCGCCCGTGAGCTTGGCGCTGCCCTCGAAAGCGTCTGCGGCGGTAAAGGCACCTGCGGCAAGTGTAAAATTAAAATCGAGGAAGGCTATTTCGCCAAGTATGGTATCACCTCGGCGCTGACATCTATCGAAGCAGTAAAGGCAGTACCGGGTAAATTAGTAAGCAAAACTCAACTAAAGCAGGGTTACCGGCTAGCCTGTTTATCCCGTATCCACGGCGATATCGTTGTCTTCGTGCCGGAAGAAAGCCGCCAAGGCCAGCAGGTCGTGCGTAAAGAGGCGACGCAAAGAGAAATCAATCTCAAACCGGCAGTCAAGAAATACTACGTAGAATTGAAACCAGCCACCCTGCACGAGCCTCTCGGTGATTTCGAGCGGCTCCAGGCGGCGCTGGCTAAAAAAATTAAATTAACCGACCTGACTATAGATTACCCGGTACTTTTAAAGCTGCAAAATACCGTGCGTAAGGGCGATTGGAAAATCACCGTCTCCGTCTGGAAACAGAAAGAAATCATCGATGTTGAAGCTGGCAAGAACACCAGGGGCTACGGCCTGGCGGTGGATATCGGCACGACCACCGTCGCCGGCTATCTCTGTGACCTGACTACCGGAAAGGTGCTGGCCACGGACGCCATGATGAACCCGCAGGTGGCCTACGGTGAAGACGTGATGTCCCGCATCGGTTATGCGGTGAAAGGTAAAGATGGCCTGAAAAAGCTGCAACAGGTCATTATCCAGGGACTCAATGAGATTGCGACCAGGGCCGCTAAACGCGCCGGCATCAAGCGCGCGGAAATAATCGATATGGCCGTGGTCGGTAATACCTGCATGCACCACCTATTCCTCGGCCTTAATCCGGGCCAGCTGGGAAGGTCGCCGTTCGTTCCCGCCATCCATCACTCGGTGGATGTCAAGGCGCGCGACCTGGGGCTGAAAATAGCGGCGGGGGCTTATGTCCATGTCCTGCCTAACGAAGCCGGCTTTGTCGGTGCGGATAATGTCGGCGTGCTTATCGCCGAGGAGCCTTATAACCAGGATGAAATGGTGCTGATTATCGATATCGGCACCAACGGCGAGCTGATTCTGGGTAACCGCAAAAAGCTCCTTTCTACTTCCTGCGCTACCGGCCCGGCCTTCGAAGGGGCGGAAATAAGGCACGGGATACGGGCCGCTGCCGGCGCTATTGAGAAGATTAAAATAGACCCCGTCACGAAGGAGGTACAGTTCAAGGTCATCGGCCACGAAAGCTGGAATACCGAGGTTAAAAACATCGGCGCCCGGGGTATCTGCGGCTCGGGTATCTTCGATGTGGCCGCGCAGATGTTCCTCGCCGGCATTATCGATAAAGGCGGTCGCTTTAATAGGAAGCTGGATACCCCCCGTTACCGCGTCAAAGACAGCGAACCGGAGTTCGTCATCGCCCGGGCCAGGGAAACAGCTATCGGCCACGACATCGTCATCTGCCAGAAAGATATCCGGGCCATCCAGCTCGCCAAGGGCGCCATGTACTGCGGCGTTAAAATTATGATGAATAAGCTGGGCATTAATAAGCTCGATAGAGTCATTCTGGCCGGTGCCTTCGGAAGTTATATCGACAAGATGTCAGCGGCTATCATCGGCCTGTTCCCCGACTGCGACCCGGAGCGCGTCTCTGCGGTGGGTAATGCCGCCGGTGACGGTGCCCGTATCGCCCTGCTCAATGTGGACAAGAGACAAGAGGCCGATTTACGCGCCCGGCAGGTGGAATACGTCGAGCTGACCGTCGCGCCGGACTTCAACATAAGTTTTACCAAGGCGCTTATTTTCCCTCACCAAGAGGATAAGTTCCCTCACCTGAAACACCTGCTGCCGAAGTCGTAAAGCGGTTCGTCTCTTGATGTATCCCATTATGTGATAATAGTCACATCGCTGGCATAACTGTGATATGTTAGACTGATAGAAAGAGACATGAGCTATTCAATCAGTGAAGATAACCTGGAAAATCTGAATTCATACTGGCGTGACACCGGGCGCAATCTTGGCTGGCCTTCTATCTTCGTTTTACCGCCCTGGCTGCTGGCCTGGTGGCAGATATTCGGCGCGGGCACGGAAATTTATCTGCGTACGGTGCGGCAGGGCGGGAGTATTATCGGCATCGCGCCCTTGAGAAAAAAGGGGGATACCGCCTTGTTTATCGGCGACATCGATGTCTGCGACTATCTCGACTTTATCGTTGCCCCCGGTCATGAGGCGGATTTCTTCAATATGCTATTGGATGATTTAATAAAAAACGGCATAAAACAACTGGACCTGCAACATCTGCGGCCGGACTCTACCACGATGCGAAGGCTTGTACCCTTGGCCACCGCCCGCGGTTATCAGGTCGTCACCACGCCGGAAGACGTCAATGTGGAGATGGACTTACCGCCTACCTGGGATGATTACCTCGAGTCGTTGAGCGCCAAGCAGCGGCACGAGGTTAGACGTAAATTGAGAAGATTGCAAGAGGCAGGTAACGTTGCATATCGCCATATCGAAGATAGGGAGTCCGTTACCGCCACCATGGATACCTTTTTCCGGATGTTCGTCGAGAGCCGGCGGGATAAAGCCGCCTTCCTGACGGAGCCAAGAGAATCGTTTTTCAGATTACTGACCGCTAATATGGCGGAGGCCGGCCTGCTGCGCCTGGGCGTCCTGGAGCTGGACGGGAAGCCGGTGGCGCAGATTGTGTGCTTCGATTATAATAATTGTATATATCTCTATAATAGCGGTTACAACCCTGATTATGTGTCCCTGAGCGCCGGTCTTTTAAGCAAAGTCCTGGCGATTAAAGAAAGCATCGAGAAAGGCAGGCGTAAATTCGATTTCCTCAAGGGTTCGGAAATCTATAAATATCACCTGGGGGGTAAAGAGGTGCCCCTGTACCGGTGCCTGATTAGCATCAAATAGTAAGTAAAGGAAAACAAATGTCATCATCTGAATTGAAAATAGCTATGCTCGCCGCCCACAGCTGTCCGGTGGGAGAGTTGGGAGCGAAAGACACCGGCGGCATGAGCGTCTATATCCGGGAGCTGGCCCGCGAGTTGAGCCGGCAGGGGCACACCGTGGATGTCTATACCCGTGTCCATGACCCCGCCGACCCCATCATCGACGACCTGGGTAAAGGGGCGAGGCTTATCCACCTCAGGGCGGGTCAGGAGGCGAGGATACATAAACTGGAGGTGTATACCTACCTGCCGGAGTTCACCCGCAACCTGGAGAATTTCCGGGTAAATAACGGCCTGAGTTATGACCTGGTCTTCAGCCATTACTGGCTATCTGGCCTGGTGGGACAGTCTCTCCAGCCGTGGTGGCGGGTGCCCCATGCCATCATGTTCCATACCCTGGGCGCCGTCAAAAATGCCATCGGCATCGGGGAAGGTGACCCTGAGCTGCGTATCGCCTCGGAAAAGGAATTAATCGATAGCTGTCAGTGCGTTATCGCCGCGACGGCGAGAGGCAAAGCCGAGCTCGAGCATTATTACGGTGCCGAACCGGGGAAGATAAGCGTCGTGCCTTGCGGCGTGAACATGGAGTTGTTTCAGCCCCTGGATAGAAATCTTGCCCGGCAGAAACTGGGACTGACCGAGGAGAAAATCCTTTTATTCGTCGGCAGAATCGACCCGTTAAAGGGCGCCGACCGGCTCCTGGAAGCCATACTGTATCTCAAGGAATTTCCAGGCTTAAGGCTGGTAATTATCGGCGGCGATGAGTCCAGCCGCAGTGAAGTGGAGCGACTGCGCAAGCTGGTTATGGAGCTCGGGATTCAGGACAGGGTTACGTTCCAGGGTACGGTGAAGCAGACGGAGCTGCCTTATTTTTATAGCGCCGCCGATGTCTGCGTGGTGCCATCTTACTATGAAAGCTTCGGCCTGGTAGCCCTGGAGGCGCTGGCCTGCGGCACGCCGGTGGTGGCGGCGGATATCGGAGACGTGAAGCACATTATCCGGCCGGGGAAAACAGGCTATGTCGTGAAGACGAATACGCCCGACAACCTGGCCGATGGTATTGCCCGGCTGCTCACGCAGCCGCCGCGGGATATGGAGTCCGCTCTTGCCATCAGGGCGTCTGTGAGCAGATTTAGCTGGGCTAACGTAGCCGAGGGGATAATCCGCGAGCTGCGCCCGGTGCATGAAAGATGGATGTCCCCGATGGCCCAGGCTGAGGCCGTTTCATAATAAAGGTAGTGAAAGTCCCTTTGGAGCGAGGAGTTAAGCATAGCGATGAGTGAGTCAGTTTATTTAATGGTTATCGCCCCCCATCCCGATGATTCCGAGTTCGGTATCGCCGGCACGGTCGCCCGCCTGACGAAAGAGGGCAAGAAGGTCGTTTACGTCATCTGCACCAACGGTGATAAAGGTACCAGCGATAGAAAAATAAAACCCGAGGAGCTGGCTAAAATCCGGGAGAAGGAGCAGCGCGCGGCCGCCAAGGTGCTGGGCGTCAGCGAGGTCGTCTTCCTTGGCTACCCTGACCAGGGTCTGGACGATACCACCGATTTCCGGAAGGCGCTCGTCCGTGTTATCCGGCAGTACCAACCCCACGTGGTCGCCACGGCCGACCCTTACCGCAAGTACATGTGGCACCGTGACCATCGCATTACCGGGCAGGTGGCGGCGGATGCGGTGTTCCCTTACGCGCGTGACCACCTATCTTACCCGGACTTGCTCGATGAAGGGCTTGAGCCTCATAAGGTCAGGGAGATGTGGTTCTGGGGCACGGATGACCCCAATTTCCGCTCCGATATTACCGATACGCTCGATACTAAATTCGCGGCCCTGGCCTGTCATAAGAGCCAGGTAGGTAATGTGTCTCCGGAGATGAGAGAACGGCTAAAAGGCTTTGCGAAGATGAATGCCAAAGGTGAAAAATTCGAACTGGCCGAGGCCTTCCACCGCGTTGAGATGAGATATTGATGAATTGTCATTGCGAGCCCCGATTTTATCGGGGCGTGGCAATCTCCTGCATGGACTTAACACGATGATAGAGATTGCCATGTCGTCCTTCACGTTGTGAAGGACTCCTCGCAATGACAGATAGTAATCTTCCGTGACAATATCAGACAGTTATTGATACTTACTCAACTATCCCTATGAACCTTCCCACGTCACATCCCCGCATAAATCATCAGGATGTTTGCGTGAGGCAAAGACGGCGTACTCTTCCTTGGATTTTTTCACTGTCGTGGCGTCACCATGGCCGGGATAGATAGCGGTATCATCGGGCAGGGTTAAAATCTTCGTGATGATGGCTGCCACTATCTGCCTGAAGTCATCCGGCGACCATGTCTTGCCGGGTCCGCCGGGGAAAATGGTGTCGCCGGCTATCAGGTATTTCCCGATTTTAAAGCACAGGCTGCCCGGCGTGTGTCCCGGGGTGTGCAGAGCGGTCACTTTAAGGTTTCCCAGTGTGACGGTATCACCGTCCTTTAAAGATATTTCCGGCGGGGTTTTCAGCGTGGCAGAGTCGGCGGAGTGAGCGGCCAGCGGCACTTTCAGACGTAAGCGTAACGAGGCCAGGGTGCCGGTGTGGTCGTAATGGTCATGGGTAAGCAGAATGTACCGGGGTTCTGTGTCTTGCAAGGTTTCGATTATCTTGGAAGCGTCCGCAGGGGCGTCTACCACCAGGCTTTGTTGCGTCTTTTTACAGACCACGATATAACAATTAGTCTCGTAGGGGCTCAGTACAAGCCTCTCGATGAGGATGTCTTTTTCATTAACAATTATTGTCATAAGGTTAACTCCATTGTATGAATTAATCAACCTTACCCCCTGTATCCCCCTCTCCAAGATTGGAGAGGGGGCAAAGCCCCCTCTCTTTCTTTCACTCCCCCTTCCCTTTGCAAGGGAAGGGGGCAAGGGGGATGGGTTTTAATAAAAATAT
>CAZXYV010000112.1:0-6101 GCA_964645025.1 uncultured Dehalococcoidaceae bacterium
ATGCCTACTCCGATAATACCTCCGGCAAAAGTGAGCAGCGCCGAATCAATCAGGAACTGAATCCAGATAGCCGATTCCTGGGCGCCCAGGGCTTTCCGTATGCCGATTTCTCTGCGTCTCTCCATGACGGATACCAGCATGATATTCATCACGCCGATGCCGCCCACGAGAAGCGAAATACCGGCAATGGCTCCCAGCAGGAGAGTCATGCTTTCCGTCGATGAGGTGATGGTGCTGATAAGCTCGTCCGAGGAGCTCACGGTAAAGTCGTTATCATCGCCCAGGGCGATTTTATGACGGGTCTGCAATAAAGCGGTGATATCTTCTTTTACCGTGCTCATCTGATTTTTATCGGTAACCAGCACGTCTATGGAATTGATAGTGTGTTGACCCGTGGCGGTAACCGACTTCGACATCATCCCCTGCAAGGTAGTTAGGGGAATTAAGATGGTCTGATCGGTTGAATTGAGCATAGAAGACCCCTTACTCTCTAAAAGGCCGATAATAGTAAAAACGGTATTACTCATTTTTACTTTCTGGCCGACGGGGTCATCCTCACCAAAAAGCGTGCTGGCGACTTCGGATCCGATGAGCGCCACCTTCGCCTTGGTGTCATACTGATATTGCGTGAAAAAATCACCCTCAGCCACGACGATGTTTAATACCTCCTGGTAATCAATCGTCACGCCGGTAATCCTGACGTTCATATTCTGGCTGCCGAAAATGACCTGCGCGTTCGAGGTAGCATAAGGAGCGACAGCGGTGATACCGGACACATCCGCGGCAATAGCATTGGAATCTTCCAGGGTCAAAGTGCTGGCCGAGCCGAAGCCCGACCTGACTCCCCCCGACGACGTGGTCGAACCCGGCTGGACATAGACCAGATTCGTGCCCAGGCTGCTGATACTACTGATGATACTCGCCGTCGTCCCTTTACCGACCGACATTAAGATAATGACGGCGGCGACGCCGATAACGACGCCCAGAATCGTTAAAAAGCTTCTTAGCTTGTGCGTTATCATGGTAACCCAGGCAGTAAACAACGGACGAAGCAGCTTTTTTTTCATAGCTTTTCCTCGCTTAGTATTTGCCCGTCCTCAATATGAATAATGCGCTGGCAATAACGGGCGATATTAGGGTCGTGAGTAACCATAATCAGGGTAAGATTCCGCTCGGTATGCAGATTACTCAGAACGCTCATTATTTCTTTGCTGGAGCGGCTGTCCAGATTACCCGTAGGCTCATCGGCAATAATAATAGGCGGGTCTTTAGCCAGGGCCCGGGCCACGGCCACCCTCTGCTGTTCACCCCCTGAAAGCTCGTTGGGCCGGTGGTGGATACGGTCTTCCAGTCCTACCTTATTCAAAGCTTCCTTAGCCGTCTGACTATCGTCTTTACCGGCATATTCCTGTCCCAGTTCTACATTATCTATGGCCGATAGATAGGGCAGCAGATTGAAACTCTGGAAGATGAAACCTATCTTCTGTCCGCGCACTTTAGATAACTCCCGGCCACTGAGATGGCTGACTTCTTTGCCTTCCAGCACATAGCTGCCTGAGGTGGGCTTATCCAGCAAACCGATAAGGTTAAGCAGGGTGCTCTTGCCTGAGCCGGATGGTCCCATAATGGCCACCATTTCACCCTTATCGATGCTCAGGTTAACCCCCTGTAGCACGGTCAGATCTCTTTTTCCCATTGGATAGGACTTCACGATATTTTGTAGCTGTATCATGTTATTAAAATCCTCCTCCGGGCGGCGGACCCCCCTGCCCTCCTATCGCTTGCAGCCCCTGTTGTGTAGCAGACTTGGTACTGCTGGACGTTGATGAAGAGCTGGTTGAGGTGGTGGATTTGATGACGACCTGTTCCCCTTCGCTCAGCCCCTCGGTTATCTCAGTGTAGGAGCCATCGGTCATACCGGTCTGTATCACGCGGGTCTCGGTGCCTTCGCCCTTAACCACCTGGACTGTGCTGGTCTGATTCTGACGCGTGATGGCCTTGCTGGGGATTATCAGGATATTATCTTTTTGCTGCGAGATGATATCGACGACGGCCGATAATCCGTCCTTAAGGGTTACGTTAGTCGTACTGGAGCTGGTTGGAGTCATGGCTGAGGTAAACGCGGGAGCAGCCGCAGGCGCCGTAAAATTACCAGACGGCATCCCGGCAGGCGCTGTCCTATTGGCTGACTGTGACGGTAGCTGACTCGTTGTTGTTTGAGTGGCGGTAACAGGCTGGAGAGAGGTTATATTCACGGTGACCGAATAATTGACTACACCCGATGAAACCGTGGCCGTAGGTGATATCTTGGTTACTTTGGCGGGGAAACTGAGGTCGGATAAGGCCGTTAAAGAAACGGTAGCGTCTCCCCCCAGCTTGACGGAAAAGACATCTTCCTCGGTGACCAGTATCTTCGCGGAAAACTGGTTGGGGTCGGCAATGACCAGGGCTACCGTGCCCTTCAATATTTCATCTCCCCCGGCTACGTTAATTTTACTGATGAAGCCATCGAAGGGGGCGGTAATAATCGGGCTGAGACTTTTCGCTTCATCCAAGGCGCTCTGGGCGTCAGCCACGGCTGTTTCGGTATCCGCTACGTCCAGTTGAGCATCGGCTAAGGCTGATTTAGCATCATCTACCGCTATCTGCGCAGTCTCTACGGCCGACCTGGCATCTTCTACCGCTATTTGAGCGTCTACCAGCGCGAATTTAGCCTGGTCAACTGCAAATACCTTCTGAGCTACCTGCAGGGCCACATCGCTGGAAATAGTCGTACTGACACCGCTTACTACTTCGTTGTAAACCTGCTGCGCGTCAGCCAGGTTAGCCTTGGCGGCGGTTATCTGGTTGGCCCAATAGGCAGAATCATATGTTCCAGTATCAGCGCTCGTCGATAATAGTCTTACTATCTTCAAATATGATTCGGCATCGTCGACGGCGTCTTTTACTTTTTTCACCTCGGTTATCTGATCAAGGGTGTTAATGGCTGTCTGTATATTAAGCTCTGCCTGCGTGACGGCGAGTTTTTTTGACTCAACCTGGCGCTGAGCCGTGGTTACGGCGCTTTCCTTGGTAGTAACCAGGCGTTGGGCCGTGGTGAGAGCTTTTTCCTTGGTAGTTAAATTCCGCTGCGCTGTTACCAGCGCTTTTGCCAGTGTTTTTAGCTGTGTATCCCACTCTGTGGTATCGAGTTTGACCAGTTCCTGACCTTTTTTTACAGTCTCGCTTTCATCTACCAGGACGGCTTCAACCGTTCCCGCCATTTCGAAAGCCAGGTCCTCGGTGCGGGATAGGGCCAGGTTACCGGTTCCGGTAACGGCTACCGAGAGACTGCCTTTTTGTACCGTATATGTTTGAGTCTTTACCGTCGTAGTTGATTTAGAGGAGCAACCAGTACTTAAAATAACGACTCCGCAGAGAACCAGGATTGTGGTTGCCAATTTCATTAGTTTCATTTTCTTCACCTCAATTTACCTTAATTAGGTGGCTATTGACGTTGACCGGTTGGTCCTTGGCCAGCCGGAGGGGAGCCACCCTGAGTAGGACCGCCCGGCATCGTACCATTATTTGAAAACCCGAGCGCCTGCCGGAGAGCATCTTCAGAGACGCCGAGCTTCGTGGCTGCCGCCGCCAGGTCGGGGAATCCCTGCTGGGTATCTCCCAGCGCTTCGCTCAGCCGGGTCTCGGTTATTCCAAGCTTAGTTGCTGCCGCTGCCAAATCCATGGTTGGGGCGGCTGGCCTTTCACCGGTGATGTTGCCCGAGGGAGGTTGAGGCATGGTGCCATTAACACTGGCACCAGAAAGTGGCGTCTCCCTCGCGGGTGCAGTGTTTGGCTGGGCTGCGGACGGTGTCTGCTCCGTGGCGGTAGTCTTGACTACGGTTATACCGCAGCCCGTCATCGCAGACAACGCCGCGCCCGTCAGAATAGCTACGCATAATGTTTTTTTCCAGTTCATTTTATCTTCCTCCTGTAAATTGTATTTTTCACGTCTATTACCAGCTTACCGCAGGCCGGAGAGCATGAGACAGTGTGTGTAATCATCAAATGGGGCTTCCGGCCATGAATTACCTGATTGATTTAGGTGACATCTGTCACGGAAAAAGTTAATAATTTATGATTGGAGTTACATGCAATAACGGTATTGATGGACTATAATGCGAGTATGAAGATGATAACACCCCGTGCGGACATGGTACGTCTCATCCGCTTTGCCGCCTTTCTCTGGATTGGCTACCTGGTCGTGTTGGCCTTCATCAACCAGTTATTTCAATCACCTCAGCCACCGCCATCGCTACAACTAACACCGCAGAGCACGGATTATCTTTACTATATTTTATACGGGCTCATCGCGCTTCTTTGCCTGGTTCTGGCCTACTGGCCATGGCTACAGCGAAAGCTCAAGCAGGCATTCATTCCGGTCGTAATTGCCATCATCACTATATCGCCGGTGTTCATCAATCAATTCGCGGGGCGTCCTTTCCCTCTCGGCCCGCGGTTCGGCTCCCCGGAGGCCACGGTCCTAGTGATGTTTCCTTTCATGTTCGTCGCGCTGCTGCTGGTCGCCTGGCAGTATAAGTGGCAACATATCCTGTTCGTTATCCTGGGGATTACAGCCTTGAACCTGGGCGTCAGGTGGTCTTCCGCCGGGCCGGGTACGCAGCCTTTTCAGGGAGTACTGGCTGTCTTTCTAATTCAGACCGTCATTTTTCTGGTAGTGGGCTTTTCCATCAGCTATCTCATGAGTAGATTGAGAGCGCAACAGCAATCCCTGGAGGCAGCTAATATCCGGCTGACCCAGTACGCCAGCACGCTTGAGCAGCTTGCCACAAGCCGGGAACGCAACCGGTTGGCGCTGGAGCTGCACGATACCCTGGCGCATACCCTGAGCGGCCTGTCCGTCCAGCTGGAAACAATCAAGGCCTACTGGGGCGTTGACGAGCCGACGGCACGTTCAATATTAGAGAAATCTTTAGCGGCCACCCATTCGGGGCTGGAGGAAACACGCCGGGCCTTAAAAGCGCTGCGGGCCAGCCCTCTGGATGACCTGGGATTAACGCTGGCTTTAAGAAGAATGGCTGAAGACGCCGCATCGCGCGCCAATCTGGCCCTGGACATGCCGGAAATTATCATGGTGCCGCCTTTATCACCCGATGTGGAGCAGTGCATTTACCGGGTAGCGCAGGAGGCGGTCGCTAATGTAGTGAAACATGCCAATGCTAAAAAATTGACGGTCAAATTAGAATTTGTGGAAGGGGGAGCTACTCTTTCGGTGAGTGATGACGGCATCGGATTTGACGCCGAGCAAATTGACAAAACAAGCCATTTTGGGCTGGCAGGGATGCAGGAACGCGCCCAACTGGTTGGCGGTGAGCTTAATATCGTGAGTAAACCGGGGCTTGGCACTACCATCAAGTTGACTGTTAATCAGGTGATACGATTATGAAGGTAATAATTTGCGATGACCAGGCCATTGTCCGGGACGGACTGGAAATGCTGCTTAAGCTGGAGCCGGATATTCAGGTGGTCGGTGTGGCCGACGATGGTGCCACCGCTGTCGAGATGGTAGCTAAAAAGACACCTGACTTAGTTTTAATGGACTTAAAGATGCCGATCATGAACGGTGTCGAAGCTACCCGCCAGATAAGAGCTAAATACCCTGAGGTTAAAGTCCTCGTGCTGACTACCTACGATGATGATGAGTGGGTCTTCGATGCGATTAAAGCCGGGGCATCGGGTTACCTGTTGAAGGACACCCCCCGCGACGAGGTCGTCAAGGCAATCAGGGGGACTGTAACCGGCAAAACATACGTGGACCCATCTGTAGCCGGGAAGGTATTGCGCCAGGCTTCCAGTCACCAGACCCAGCCAACTACGTTAATTACCAGCAAATTGACCGACCGGGAGATAGAGGTATTACGTTTAATCGCCAAAGGCTTCAGCAACGCGGATATATCGGAACGGCTATTTTTATCTGAAGGTACCGTGCGTAACCACGTCAGCGCTATCCTGGCCAAGCTCAGTGTTACTGACCGCACCCAGGCGGCGGTTATCGCCATTCAACACGGCCTGGGGTAAGCTGCGTTTCACAATCACTCAGA
>CAZXYV010000113.1:0-6098 GCA_964645025.1 uncultured Dehalococcoidaceae bacterium
GTGTATTTCCTGCGGGCGAGCTTCTCACCGGTTACCAGCACGGCTTCGGCATCGTGGTTGAGCTGAGATATCAGCAGTATCATGGCCGGCGCCGGCACCTGCCTGGCGGTGCCTGTCAGCGCCAGGGTGGCGGGGTGGTTCCGGGCTACTTCTTCGATGGCATGGTGCTCGAAGTTGAGAATATCCAGCAACCTGTGCGCCGGCTCCGATTCGGTCTGCTGGAGCTGGTTGATATTACGCCGGATTCTGGCGATGTCTATCGGTTCGAGATAGCGGTCGATAAACCTCAAGATGTTGATTTCCTTGACCAGCGATAGCGCCTGCCGGAGCATTTCCAGCGGTTCGGCGATACCCTGGCTGAGGACGACGTCCCGGTGGTTGTAAGCGGTCAATGCCGTGGGTATGTTTTCTTTCGCCAGGGTCAGGGCCGCGGTGATGAGATTGAAAGCCAGTTTATCGGCCTCTTCATTGTCCGCCACGGACAGGTTGACGGCGATGATAGCCGCCTGCTCCCCGGCTTCCTGGTATTCCCTGACAATCAACTGGCTCAGTTTCAGCGTGTGTTTCCAGTCGATATCGCGCAGCGCGTCACCGGCCTGGTAGGAACGGCTGGACCGGTATTCGGTACCCCGCTTCGGCCGGGAGATAGGTTGAGGGAATTTTACCTCGGAAATAATCCCGGAGCCGGTCTGCTCCAGGTATTTTATCGCCAGCCATGCGGCGTATTTAGCTCGCGGGATGATGTGAAGCTGTAGGGGTTCGAGCATCTGATTCAAGCGGACAAGGCCCCGGATATCTATCGCCGTGGTCTGGAGCCCGGGGCGAGACTGGCCCGCCAGCGGCGGGGTGAAATTGAGGTCCAGTTGGCTCAGGCCTTTACGTACGATGATGTCCGGCGGTGTGACCTTTACCCAGGCATCGGCGGGCTGCAGGAAAACGCGCAGCGTCACCGCTGCCCGGCTGCTCAGGCGCAGGGAAGCTTTCCCCTCGGTGCCGGCGATAATCCTTTTCGCAAGGGTAGCGGCGGTAAAGGGATTTCGGGGAACGGAGAGCCATACCCATACTAGCCCGCCCAGCAGGTAAGTTAGAACGAAGGTGCCGGACAATAACAGGACGAGCCGGTTGACCAGCGGCGCTATCAGCATAATGACCAGCGCCGCCACCAGCAGCGCCACGGACGTACCGGTAATGTGTCTTTCTCCGGTTGAACTCATCGGTATCGGGAAGGAGCGGGCATGTTCGCTTAAATCATGGTCGAGGCGGTAATAGACCGGGAGGACGGTTACGGCGGCCAGGACCTGGGTCGCCACCGCCGGTAAAGCGGTTATCCGGGCAAGCCCCGGTTCCAGGGCCAGTGGCGCCAGAAAGATTACGGCCAGGTTGATAACGATATTAAATCTCGGGGGCCTGGGATATATATAAGTGAACAGGACGACCAGCGCCAGGGCGATGGATAGCACCAGGTAAGGCAGCGATGACATCACCGCGGCTGCCGCCAGCAGGATAAGCAGGGTATATACCAGGCTTAGTATTTTTAAGGAAATCTTACTCATGTTCGACTTTGGGTACGGGGACCCCGGAAGCTATCTCCTCGATGATAGAGTCGGGATGGATGTTCTCCATCTCGGCTTCGGGGCTGACCTGGAGGCGGTGGGAAAGGGCGGGGATGAGTAAATGTTTCACATCGTCGGGAACGACGAATTCTCTATCCTCAGCATAGGCTTTGGCCCTGGCCCCCCGGAGCAGGGCGATGCCGGCGCGGGTGCTGAGGCCGAGCAGTATGTCCCGGTGGCGGCGCAGGTTATCGATGATGTCCAGGATGTAACGGCGGACGCTATCGGCTACAAATACCTCCTTGACCTCTTTCTGTAGCTCGATTACCTCCGCCGGTGTTATCACGGCCTGAATATTCGGCTCGGTGATGGCGTCAATATTCTTCAAGATAAGGTCTTCCTCTTCCAGGCTGGGCACGCCGCTCCACGTCCGGAACATGAAACGGTCAGCCTGTACGTCGCTGAGCTGGGAGGTGCCAATGCCTCCAAAGGGCACCTGGCTGGCGATGACGATAAATGGCTGTTGCAGGGCATGGGTTTCCCGCTCGATGGTCACCTGCTGCTCCTGCATAGCCTCGAGCAGGGCGGACTGGGTGCGGGGCGCCGTGCGGTTAAGCTCATCGGCCAGCAACACGTTAGCGAAGATAGGCCCCGGCATAAACGTCGCGCCCCCGTCGGGCCGGTAAAGGTAAAAACCGAGGATATCGGACGGGAGCAGGTCCGGGGTGCCCTGTACCCGTTTAAAAGTCCCGCCGATGGCGCGGGCAAAGGTACGGGCGATGGTGGTCTTGGCCGTGCCGGGGAGTCCTTCGATGAGGACATGCCCCTGGCTCAGCATGGCCAGCAGCAGCAGCTCTTTGATATCGTCCTTCCCCACGACGACGCTGGATACTTCATCGATAATACTCTTTAATATCTGCCGTCTTTTTTCCTGCGTCATTGTCATCTTCGTCTCCTTTGAGCGAATTTAGCTGTATCTCCTCAGCTACTAAACAATCCGGCGGCTACCGGATTTACTCGATGGTCTCCTTTTTCCGATGCCATACGGGTAGCAGCGAAGCCGTCAGGGCGATAATGACCAGCCCCGCGGTTCCGGCGGAGGTAGAGGCAAGGTTGCGCGCTTTTTGCAGCCAGTTCCTGGTCCGGTTCAGCTCGGATTGTTCCAGGTGGGACTGGTCGATATAAAGCGCCTCCGTGCTGGCGGCAATGTTGCGCATCAAGGCGGCATTGCCTTCGAAGGCATCCATGCTGTTGATAAAAATACTCGGGTCGGCAATAAGTATCACCTGTCCGTCACCCAGCTGGTGCCGGGAAATAGCAGCCAGCGGGCCCGATGGCTCATTATCTTCGTGCGAACCGTTGCCGTTTAAGTCCAGGAAAGAGAACGGCGAAGAAAGGGCCAGGACTTCATCGCTGGGAACATTTAACAGGCAGGTGGCATGGTTAAAAACCAGGTTATCGGCGTTCGCGGTCAGGACGTCGGGTTGCAGGCGGGTGATTCTGGGTAACTGTTGATTTTTATAGTTGACCAGCGGGTCGAGGAGGGCCTCCCCGGCGAAGCGCGCCTTGAGCCCCAGGTATTCCAGCACCCGGTTGCCGTATCCGTAGTCGTCGGCAAGAATTAGCCGGCCGCCCTGACTGACGAAGCTGCGTAACTGCTCCAGTTCCGTAATTTTGAAATTCAGATAAGGGATAACGATGAGGGATGCCCCGTAGGGTGAAGGAGGCAGGCCAGCCAGGGAAGCGAGCGGCTGGATATGATAATCGGAAGTAACAGCTTTGACACCGTTCCATAACGGGTTCTCTACCCGGAAGTCGCTGTTGGAAGGGTAGAACCAGATGCCCAGTACCAGGAGGACAATCAGGACGGCGGTGACTAATATCAGAAAGCTACGGATTCCCAAGGTGCAGCTCCTCCTTGATGATGTTGACAAGCTCCTCGGCCCTGGCGGCGATGACGTCGGGCGGGTCACCGTCAGAGTAGAGGGAGCTTTCGGCGATGGCGGTCAGCTCGGCGAACCGCTCGGTGGTAGCCGGCGAGGAAAGTGGGGCTGTTGTCAGGAACTCGCGCAGCGTGGCGCTTGGCGCCATGATAATGCCGGTAATTTTTTCTACGGCTGTAAGGCCGCTCCGGTAAGCTGATAGTATCCGGCCTTTAATGCCGGTAAACTTTAAGACAGGTACGGTTATTCGGGCCGTGGCTTGAGCCTCGACCGGTAATTTGGCCGTTTCCGGAGTCGTGGTTTCTATCTCCGGCGTCGTTCGCGCCCGTTTCCTCCGGAAAAGAACCAGCACTACCGCTAGCAACGTAACCATGAGCAGACCGGCGCTCAGCGGGTTAATAGTAATAACCTGCTTTTTTATCGTACGCGTGGCAGCAGTAAAGCCGGGCATTTCAGCCGTGATTTCCAGATTGCGGGAACCGATTGGTGACCAGCCACGTAACTCGATAGAACCGGCAAAACGACCGTCCGGGCCTGTTTTCGTGGGGGTTGTAGAGCTCTTGACTTTTAAAACCACTGTGGTATCCGGGATAGGGTCATGGCCGCCGGAGACTTTACCTTTGATTTTGATGGTTCCGGGCAGGAGAACCACGGCCGGTGTTTGAGTTTCGATGCGTAACGACATTATAGAGAGGTTTATACCTGTCTTCTTAAAAGCGCCGGCGTATCGCCCCATTGGAGTAACGGTTATTTTAAGGTTCCGCCGTCCGGGCATCGCATCGGGGGGAATGGTCACCTTAAAGCTGAACCGGCCCGACTCCATGGCTTCGGCCAGTTCGAGGTCATCCATAGATACTTTTATGTGACGGCTAATGTTATTTTCGTCGGTGCTGACCTCACCGCTTAAAGTAAAGGACAGCCCGCGGTAGACTATATCCGGTACGGCGATATCGAATCGGGTGGGGTAGAACCTGGTGCTCATATTGGCTGAAGGGCTCTGGCTGGCCAGAAAAACGCCCGAATCTTTATCCGATGGTTCGTATTGCGCGGTGAAAAGGATATTATCCCGGTATAAAAACGGTATGGTGATGTTGGCGATATAAGTACCGTCATGTCCGGTAATGGCGGTGCCAACCAATAGGTTATCCGTGATAAATGATATCTTTTTAACGGCGAGGGGGCCGTTAATGCACTCCAGTTGGCCGGTGGCCGTGATGTTATCGCCGACGAAGGCCGATTCCGGAGCAATATTCAGGCTGAGGGTAGTGGGAGTTAAGGCGGTCAACCTTGTATAGCGTTTGTTCAGGTCTGTCCTGATGTTTTTAAACCTTGTGATGAGGCCGGCCAGTCTAGTTGTACTTTCATCCAGGCGGGCATAAGCCTGCGAGAGACGGTCGGTGGCTGAGGCGGCAAAGACACCCAGTTTTTCGCTGAGGCTGCGGGTAGCCGTTTGAGTATCTTTCAGAAGATTTTCCGCGTCTTGAATCATTCCTGCGGAACTATCGAGACTCTGCCTGGCTTCATCAACCCGGTTACGGGACAGTAGGTCGGTAGTCTCGTTAAGAAGCGATTCGAGATTATCCAGGGTCAGGAACAAATCATGGTTAAGAGCATTGTACTGGTCAACGATATACCTGATGTCATCGGGGAGGTTAACTTTCTCTAACTCTTTCAATATTTCCCGGGCGCTCTGGTACTGGCTATTGGAGGCCTGGATGGCTATCTGGCTGTAAGAGAGCAGAAGCCTGGCGCTGTCAAACGAGCCTGTAGCCCTGTCCGGGTTTTCATGAGGGGTCTTGGCTGGTTGGGCGAGGATGGGCAGGCCGGGGAAGATAATGCCCAGCAGGATAAAAATAGCAAGCGTAATTAACAGTCTTTTCATCATAAGCCGGGTACGGGTTTACCTTCATGATAGTATCTTGAGGATTTGAAAGCATAAGATAAAGGCAAAACCCCCGAACAGTAATAAGCTTACGTAAGTGAGTCCGCGGCGGGCCTTTTGATTGAGATAGACATAAAGCTCGGTGATGCCCAGGGCCTCGATGATATAGATGGTGATGTAATGGTCCAGGGAGTTCTGCCCGGCGGCAATCAGAAGTACCGTGGACAGGAGCAGGATAATGGCGACGGTTAGAATATAGTGGTTATATATCGTCACTTCCCCACCTCAAGCTCGATGCAGTACTTGCCGTTATTTTGCTCCTCCCGGCTGATGGTCATTGGCTTGTTCCAGGCCTCGGCGGCGACGGAAGCGACCACGGTGGCCAGAGGCCCACCCAGGCACTGTTGAGACCAGGAGGTGCCGTTTTCCAGGCGCGGCTTGTCTATTTCCACTCTGATGGTACCGTTGTAGCAGATGACTCTGGTTCCATCGGCGACGCCGAGCCGGCCGGTGAACAGCGAGGTTAAAGCCGACTCCAACTCGGCAGGGGTGGCCCCCGGCGTGGTTTCCAACATGGTCACCGCCGTGCTCCCGATGGTGGCAATGAGCAGGCCGATATCCTCCGGGCCGGACCCGTACCGGGCAAAGAGCCGCCTGGGCAAAGCCCTGGTTATCTGAGGGCGCGACCCGTTGCTGTGCAGGGGGAGGAAGGCGCGGGGA
>CAZXYV010000114.1:0-6066 GCA_964645025.1 uncultured Dehalococcoidaceae bacterium
TCGCTGCTGGATTGCGCCGCGGGACGTGCTGCCGGGCGTACCTTATGCCGAAGCTCTTATTGACGGGCTAAGCAGAAGTCGCATCCTGGTATTAGTGTTTTCCGCAAGCTCTAATAGTTCTCCGCAGGTCATGCGTGAAATAGAGAGGGCGGTAAACAAAGGTGTGCCGGTCATTCCGTTCAGGATTGAAAATATTATGCCCTCTAAATCTATGGAATATTTCCTCAGCGCTCCGCATTGGCTCGATGCGCTAACGCCGCCTCTTGAAAAGCATTTGCAGAAACTCGCCGATACAGTTCAAGCGCTTCTGACAGCCGAAGCTGAAAAGTTACAAAAAGCGGAGCCGGCAACCCCTGTACCCCAACCAGCTCCCGAGGTTAAACCGGCACGGAAGCTCAGGCCGGTGCACATACTGACGGGTATTGTGGTTATCGCCCTCCTGATAGTAGGCGTGTTTTATCTTACGGGCGGATTCGGCAAGCATGATGAAGGTAAAACAACTGGCTCATTACCGAATCCGACATCTACTGCGACGTCTTCGCCAGCGACTACGCCGAAACAGCAACCGACGACGGCAATTTCACCTACACCCCAACCGACCACTACTTCTACAACGAAGCAGACGTCAGCGTCCCAATCAACATCAACGCCAACCCCGACATCGACCCCTACGCCAACGGTGACATCAACCTCCACGGCCACCACCACTACCGCTGGAACCCCGGGTGTTTTGGCCTCGGGGAGTTCAGTGAAAGGTGAACTGAAATTCACTGGAGAGGTACACTGGTACACGTTTGATGCCCAGGCGGGAGATTCGGTCTATATCGTATTAGTTGAAGGCACCAAGGATAGCCCCTTTTATCCCTGGCTGGGATTACTTGACCCTGATGGTGGTGTCGTGTACGAGAACTACTATTCCGACTCCGTTCAAATAGACCGTAAACTTACCAAGGCCGGTAAATATACCGTAAGGGTAAGGGACCACAACCTCGGTACCGGTCCCTATGTTCTGTCTTTTTCCCAACTCTCGAAGACCAGCAATGCTATATCTCTCGGGTCAACTCAGAGCCAGCTGACCTTTACTGGAGAGGTACACTGGTACACATTTGATGCTCAGGCGGGAGATTCGGTCTATATCGTATTAGTTGAAGGCACCAAGGATAGCCCCTTTTATCCCTGGCTGGGATTACTTGACCCTGATGGTGGTGTGGTGTACGAGAACTATTATTCCGACTCCGTTCAAATAGATTATAAACTTGCCAAGACCGGTAAATATACTATCAGGGTCAGAGACCACAACCTCGGTACCGGTCCCTATGTCTTGTCTTTTTCACAGCTTTCTAAAACCAGCAATCCTATATCACCAGGAGCCTCGATTCAGGGACAATTGAAGTTTCCAGGAGAGGTACACTGGTACACATTTGATGGCAAAACAGGAGATTCGGTCTATATCGTTTTAACTGAAGGCATAAAGGGCAGTACCTTTTATCCCTGGCTGGGATTACTTGACCCTGATGGTGGTGTCGTGTACGAGAACTACTATTCCGACTCCGTTCAAATAGACCGTAAACTTACCAAGACCGGTAAATATACTATAAGGGTAAGAGACCATGCCATCGGGACGGGCTCATATGTCTTATCTTTTAATATGCTCGTTAATCCCTAGCCTGAACGAAGGGAGGTACTCATGCCGCGTAAGCCGTTTTCTTTGTCAGCGAAAGTGGTAATCCGAGATGATAAAGGGTGCTGCCTGCTGCTGAAGCGCTCCCTGAGTTCCAAAGGAAATCCCGGGAAGTGGGACCTGCCCGGCGGTAAGGTGGATGCCGGAGAGAACCTTGAGCAGGGGCTGCTCCGTGAGGTTGCCGAAGAGACGGGCTTGACCATTTCACTTCAACGCGTGCTCGGAGCTGCCGAGTCAGAGTCGCCAGCCAAGCGGGTGGCATATCTCATTTTCGAGGGAAGCGTCGAGTCGGGTCGGGTACGCCTCAGTAACGAGCACGACGCTTATATCTGGGTCGACCGCCAGGGCCTGGCCGGGGTCGATATCGCGGAACAGTTCCGCCTCTTTTTAAAGGTTTACAGCCAGGTGGATAAATAGCCTGGTAATCTAAGTACCGGTTGGAGGAAGCTGCCGATGGATGGGACTAAAAAGCAGGAAGAGCAGGAGTGGCTCAAGGAACAGCTCGAGAAATTTAAAAAAGTCCTTCCCGGTTATCAAACTTATGCCCGGGTGCTGCAGATGGTGCTGGAAAAAGCCGTAAAAAAGTATTCCCCGCTGGCTATCGTGCAGACCCGACCCAAGTCTATCGCCAGCTTTGGCGAAAAAGCCTTGCAAAAGAAACACGTGAACCGGTATTCGGACCCGGTCAATCGGATGACCGACCTGTGCGGAGGAAGAATCATCGTGCCCACCAGGGCCGAGGTAAAGGTGATTTCCGAATTCATTAATAATCACTTTGAAATTGATAGGGAAAACAGCGTTGACGTCAGCCAGAGGTTAAAAACCGCGGAGTTCGGCTACCGGGGCGTCCATTACATCGTTCAGTTCAAGCGAGGTGTCTTCCCCACGAAAGACATAGATGTGGAGATACCTGAAGAAATCTACGGACTGAGAGCGGAAATACAGCTGAAGACGATACTCGAACATGCCTGGGGGGTCTTTACTCACGATAGGGCCTACAAGGGCGCTTTCAGGATTCCGGAAAAGTGGGAAAGGGAAATGGCGGCTCTGGCGGCTATTCTTGAGGACGCCGATAGCTCCTTTGCCAGGGTCGAAGATGGCCTTAAGAGATATGCCGCTAGCTACGGTGCCTACATGACCGGGGAAAAGATGCGGGAAGAAATAAAGAATTTGAAAATCATTCTGGAGTATGACCCGAAAAATACAGAATTAGCCGCACGTATCGGCAAGCTGGCTATCACCCTGGGCGACTGGCCCACGGCGGTAGATACCCTTACCAAATATATTAATTCCGGGCATCCACCGATTCTAAGGGACCTTGGCATGGCCTTGTGTAAGCTGCACCGGGATAAGCCAAACAGTAAGGGATATAAAGAGGGGCAGAGATACCTTGAGGCGGCCATTGCGGCGGACAGTAAAGACACGGATGCTATTTCCTCGCTGGCCGGCGCTTACAAAGGCATTGACGAAGATAAAGTGAGGGCGCTGTACCGCCAGGCCTTCGAGGTTGACCCTTCCGACCCGTATACGCTCGGCAACTATCTGGAATGTGAAGTCAGCCGCCATAAGGATATTGCCATAGTTTTCACGCTACGCACGGTTATTGAAAGCGCCATCAAGCGATGCCGCGACCAGGCTGATGTCGGTATGAACCTGCCCTGGGCTTTCTACGATATAGGGAAATTCTATTTACTATTGGGAAAGCCGTATGAGAGCCTGATTTCTTACGCCAGAGCAGTTCAACTCAGTCAAGCTGGCTGGCACGTTGGCACCTCGTTACAATCTCTGGAGAAACTCGGTGTCGTCCGTGACTCTTTGCCGGGTTACGAATGGGCACGAAGGCTGTTGCTAATCGGTTTGTCCGTAAAATTCCCGTCAGAAAAAGCGGGTCTGGAATCAACCCGACGTCTTAAGGAGTTAGCCTCAAGAGGTCATGAGCCACTTACAGGCCCCATTGTCATCGTGTCCGGCGGATGCGATGCCAGCGCCGAAGCACAAATCCAGGGCTATCGCCAGGTGATGATAGCAGGGCTCCGCGACTTCCACGGCACCATTATCTCGGGCGGGACGACCGCAGGGGTTAGTGGGCTCGCCGGCGAGATAGGAAAAACGTATCCCGATGCCGTTAAAACCATCGGCTATGCCCCTCGCCGGCTACCTGCCGGAGCGCAGCAGGACGAACGGTATCGTGAGGTTCGCTATACCGGTGGTGATGACTTCAGTCCCCTGGAATCGGTGCAATTCTGGACAGATATCGTCGCCTCCGGCACACCTTTATCCCGGGTTAAAGTCCTGGGCCTAAACGGTGGCGATATCTCCGCCGCCGAGTACCGGATAGCGTTGGCCTTAGGAGTGCATGTGGCTGTCCTTGAAGGCAGCGGGCGCGAGGCGGACAGACTTTTCGTGGATGGCGATT
Source organism: uncultured Dehalococcoidaceae bacterium (assembly GCA_964645025.1). GTDB lineage: Bacteria > Chloroflexota > Dehalococcoidia > Dehalococcoidales > RBG-16-60-22 > Fen-1077. The sequence continues at coordinate 4,098 of CAZXYV010000114.1, forward strand.
GGGCAAACTCCAAGACACTGATATGCCTGCCTGGGGATGCGGCGACCATTGGAGCATTTATAGGTGGAACCGGACCGCAACTGGGACCGGAAATCCGAGAAATTATTGCCCGGGCGATTCACGATAACTACCGAACCGGCAAGGCGAGAATCTCAAGCACCGATGACCCGGCGAGTGCCCCCTGGGACAAGCTTTCCGATAACCTCAAGGAATCGAACCTTCAGCAGGCCGATGACATTTCCCACAAACTGCGCCGGATTGGCTGCACGGTGGCAAAAGCCATCGGCCGTAAGGTGGTCAAGATGACATTCACCAAAGACGAAATCGAGGTTATGGCGGAGATGGAGCATGGCCGTTGGAATGTCGAGCGATTGCTTGACGGGTGGAAACCAGGGAAAAACAGAGACGTAGCTCGCAAAATCAGCCCTTCCTTGGTAGCCTGGGCCAAACTACCTGAAGACGTTAAGGAATGGGATAGAGAAACAGTGCGCAAGATACCGGAATTCCTGGCAAAAGTGGGACTGGAAGTCCGGCGGGAGAAATAGGGGCCATTTAAAAGTGCACGAACCTGGCGAACCATACGAGTCTTCATCCCGTAAAGGAACGGAATAGACAAAGTGTAAGAAATATGACAGAATTATTGGCCAGAGTTGGTCTTGAGTTTTATCGCGTGTAAAAGATAACCGGTAATGGCTCACGAAGTTTTTGTTTGCTACTCATCCCAGGACAAAGCGGTTGCCGATTCCGTGTGTGCCATGCTGGAAGGAATAGGGCTCCGGTGTTGGATAGCACCGCGAGATGTCCCGGCCGGTAAATGGGGTGGCGCCATCATGGAGGCGGTGGCTCAAAGCCGTCTCATGGTCCTGATTTTTTCGGCTAATTCGAACAACTCAGCCAATTGTCTCTCAGAAGTACACGCTGCATTTAGTAAAAGAGACACTATTATTCCCATGAGAATCGATAATACAATCCCCTCCGGGGATATGGAATATTATCTTCAGACCTACCACTGGCTGGATGCCCGGACACCGCCATTTGAAATGCACCTGCAAGGACTCGCCGATAGGGTAAAAACAGACCTGGCTCATGCGGCTGCCAGGGAGGAGGCCGCCGCCAGGGCGAAAAAAGAAGCCGAGGAGGCTAAGAAGGCCCAGGAAGCTGCCAGGGCGAAGAAAGAAGCTGAGGAAGCCGCCAAAGAGAAGGCGCGGCAGGAAGCAGCGACAGCTAGAGCCAGGCAACAGGCGGAGGCTACCGGTAAAGAGAAGGCACGGCGGGAGGCAGAGGCAGCCAGAATAAAAAAGGAAGCCGAAGAGGCGTCCAAGGAAAAGGCCAGGTGGGAGGAAGAGGCTACCCGCGCCAGGCGGGATGCCGAGGAGGCAAAAAAAGCACGGGAGGCAGCTCTTAAGGCAAGGAAGGAAGCAGAGGAGTCGCGAAAAGAGAAGGCCAGGCAGGAAGCCGGGACGGCCAAAGCCAAGCGGCAGGCGGAGAAAGCCAGAAAGACGCTGGAAAAAAGAAAAGCGGGGAGGGGACGGGGTGTTTGGCTATCGGCGGGTATTATACTCTCGCTGGCTGGTATAGTTGTAGCGTGGGGTTTTGCCCTCATATGGAGCGGTTTCTTCGGCTTCCCGGTAGAGGAGGAACCCTGGTATCTCCTGTTTTCTTATATATTATTGTTTGGGCTCCCCGGTGTCATCCCGGGGGTCTTGTTCATCAGACGAGGTATCGCCGGCTATCTTCTAACTAAGCTAGACGATGGCAAAGCCTCAAACTGGTGGTGGTTTTTACCCGTAGCCCTGGGTTTTATCGGGGGTATAGTTTCCTGGCTGGCCAATAAGAATGTCAACTGGCGCCAGGCCAGGAATATGTTAACCGCGGGTGTGCTCCTGTCGCTCATGTTTACTATAATTCCATTAGTACCTGGTAAAAATATTGTAGATATTTTTTCATTCAAAGATGATTTCGAGGACGG
>CAZXYV010000115.1:0-6032 GCA_964645025.1 uncultured Dehalococcoidaceae bacterium
TCGAGGATGAAATATAGAGCCACATAAAAGTTGGACTGTGCAATGACATGATTTGATATCAGTATTCTAGCCTAAGTTATTCAATAGTAGAACGTTTAAAGAAATCTTTGCGTTTGCCTAATTGGTTAAAAACTGATAGTAGAAGTGCTTACGGATATCAGATCATTCTATCTTTAAAAATACTTTTAAGGTCTAGTCCCCTCATTTGGTAATATATGTCGAGGTAATTAACCTGGGGGGCGGATGGTGTTGTTATCTGGCGGCAGCAGGCGCCCCGTAATCGAAGCCTTTCAGCTTCCGGCGCTCCAGTTTTGCCTGGAGAATAAGCTCAAGAGACCGTACCATGGCTGTGTCGGCACCGGTCACAAATGTTAAGGCATCACCGTTTTTTTCAACCCGTCCGGTGCGGCCGATGCGGTGAGTGTAGGCATCCGTGCTCTCCGGCATGTCGTAATTAATGACGTGCGAAATACGCAGAACATCAATGCCACGGACGATCATGTGGCTTATCCTGGTGGACAATATTCACAACATTGACGGCAAACTTAAATTGTTTTTCCTCCTGGATTTTATTAATTGGTTCAAACCGGAGCGCTTGGAAAGGACATACTTTCACGCAAGCGGGCTGGAGTCCGAACTCCACTCTCTCGGTACATAGATTACATTTCTGCATTTTATCTTCCAGGTCGTAACGGGGCACTCCGAAAGGGCAGGCTAGTGCACAACTATGGCACCCTATACAAAGGTCTCTATTGACTATAACTGCTTTAGTTTTTTTGTCCTTTGTTATCGCTCCGGTGGGACAGGCTATGATACAAGGACCATCTTCACAATGCAGGCAGGCTATCGAGACATAGTGAATGTTCGCATTGGGATACTGTCCTTCTTCTACTTGGTAAATTATTCTGAAGGCAAGCTGCCCTTTTTCCGGATATATATCGTTCTGGTCCATGCATGCCAACGCACACGCCCCACAGCCTACACAACGTTCAATATCCAGGTAAATTGTCTTTTCCATCAATCAGTTCCTCCTTCACTCAAGCTTTTTCAATTTTGCAGAGAGCTGATTTAAACCCTGGGAAACCGGAAAGCGGGTCCAGATAATCGCCATCGAAGAGCAGGTTGACATCGGCTTCCGGGTGGCCATGGAAAACGTGGACCACCCCGGGCTGTACCATCTGGGTTAGATTAGCTTTCACCATAATAGAACCTTTGGGTGTGGCAAGGCGTATGGCGTCATCCTGCTTGATACCCAGTCTGACTGCATCGTTTGGGTTGATGTCCGCGGAAGGGTGATTTGGTCGCAGGCTGCTCGTCCAGGTTAAACGGAAAGTACGCGTATGGATAAACATCGGCAACCTTGATCCTGTGTTCAGAATAAATGGATATTCCCTGGCAAGGTCAGGGGCTGCTTCCTTGCTGTGCTTAGAAGGCTTATAAACCGGAAGGGATTCAAAATCCGGCCTCTCGTTATATTTCTCCAGGACCTTAGATTTAAACTCCAGCTTGCCGGATGGGGTTTTAAAACCAGTGTTGCTGTATTTCTTCTCAGGTAGCTTCATCGGGTTTGGTACGAACATTCCTTCCGGATGCTTCTTTAACTCCGACACAGTGATCCCGCTGGGCTCGAGAATCCAGTCTATACTGGCCTCATAACCAGCCTTAAAGAGGGGGTCATTTAACCCCAGCCTAGCAGCCAGTTCGTATATAATATCCACATCGGAACGGGAATCATACAGGGGCATAATGGCTGGCTCCGTAAATATGATATATCCCATACCGTAACAGCGTAGTTCACTGCGCTCTACTGTTGAACAGGCCGGCAGCACGATGTCTGCGTGTTTACAAGTGTCAGTCATGAAGAGATCTACATTAATGAAGAAATCCAGTTTTTCCAGACTATCTAAAAATCCGTTAGAGTCAGGCCACATCCGGTAATTGAGACCGAACCCGATCAAGCCTCTAACGGGATACGGCTTCCCGGAACGGATCTGAGATGGCAGTTGCATGGCCTGGCCTTCCTCATCGATTGTATCTATCCATACAGGAAACCTATCCGCACCAATCCTTGGAGGCATATCGCTCCAAGGTCTGCTCTGGGTAAACTCGTGTTCCCTGGTGGGGATTAGCCCTGCGGCATGAATGAAGCTTGTTGGTACTACTAAGTTGCCACCGCTAATATCGTAGTTGCCCGTGAGCCCAACCAGGGAGAAAACAGCCCGGTAGTTTTGTACGCCGTTGGTATGATGTACTACGGGTGAAGCGCTTGGCATGATAGCCGCCGGTTTAATAGAAGCATACATACGTGCAGCATCTCTGATATCGCCAGCAGGGACACCCGTTAATTCTTCACCTTTCTCGGGTGTGAAAAGCTGCACATATTCCTTGTATTCATCAAATCCGTATGTATAACGGGCTACGAAATCTTTATCATAGAGCTTCTCATTGATGATGATATGGGCCATAGATAAAGCCAGGGCCCCATCAGTGCCTGGCCTTAATTGAAGGTGAATATCAGCAAGGGCTGTTGTCGGTGTTTTCCGGGGATCTACAACGATTAGCTTCATTCCCCTTTCCTTTCCTTTGAGCAGAGCCCTGGCACCAACGGGATTGGAATAGAAGGGGTTAGCGCTCCAAATAAGTAGACACCTGGTATTCACCAGGTCCGGCCCGGCCGGCACGCCAAAGACCAGCGTCTGCGCCATAACCATGGCTTGATAACAGGTGCTGGATTCTGTCAAATAATTGGGTGAGCCAAAAGAATGAGCCAGGCGCTTAAGATAGGGCCTGAAGTATTTGGTATAACCCGAAAAAAAGGCGACCGATTCCGGGCCGTTTTCTTTTTTAATAATATTAAACTTGTCAGCAATGGTTTCCAGGGCCTCATCCCAGGAAATTGGCTCGAACTTATCCAAGCCCCGTGACCCCACTCTTTTCAAAGGTGCTTTAATGCGGTCTTCGTTATAAACATACTGGCGCAAAGCGGCTCCCTTGGAACACAAAGTGCCCAGATTTGATGGATGTTTCTCACTGCCCTCAACCTTAATGATTTTCTCATCTTTCACGTAGAGGTCCAGTCCACACAATGGTCCCGGATCGCAGATTGCGCAGATAGATTTTCGTACCTCGATACCTGTTTCAGGAGAAGGGATTTTACCTTTTAAAAGCTTCTGAATATCCATCATGCTTTCTCTACCTCCACTAAAATTTTTCTAATAAGCAGATTTTGAACTACGGGTAATGAGGTACAATAACTAGGTTTGTTTTGCATTAATCCTTTCATCAGCGCATTTTTAATAACACCGGCTTCTGTATAAGTGTCCACAAAGTTTGCTCCTGTAAGTAGCTCATTTCTCCAGAAAAGTTGTATGAACCTCTTACCGTCAGACTTTTTCTCCATTCTATCGTATTCGCAGATATCTCCAATTCCCACAAAATCCATTCCCATAAAATGAGCTATATTATGAGGAATATTTCCCGGGAATGTTTCCCTTATACCGGCCATATTCCTTCCTGCGGTCCGTCCCTGGTAGCGGGCATTCGCCCATAAGCCTATGATTTGCGGTGCCCCCGTGAGAAGATTTTTACCCTGAGACACATCTCCGGCAGCATAAAGGCCTGGTATATTGGTCCTCATTTGTTCTTCAACCAGGACTCCCTGTTCAACCTCTACTTGCGTGCGATCAATAAAACCCGTATTTGGTCGAACACCAATGCAGATGACCAACAGGTCGACCTCTTCGCTTTCGTTGTTATCATCAAAATACGCTCTTATACCTCCGGGACGATCTTCAACTTGTTTTAGATTCACGCCAAATCTAAATTTTATGCCTGATTTGCTCAAGTGGTCTTTTATTATGCGAGAGCATTCCGGGTGTGCAATCAGCGGGAAGATGCGGTCAGCTAAATCTGCGAGGCATATTTCCATTCCCGCTTGATAAAAAAGCTCCACCAGTTTTATTCCTATTATAGAAGCGCCAATTACCAGTGCTTTGCAGGGTTTTTTATCAATGGCGTCTTTTAGCCTGATAGCATCCTCCACAGTCCTCATGAGATAAATCCTGTCAGAGTTGATGCTTTTAATTGGAGGTAAAAAAGGGGAAGCTCCCGATGCGATTAGACACTGCTCATAATTGAGTTCAAACCCAGCCTGATTAGCAACTACCCTTTTTCCAGCATCCAGAGCTACCACAGGCGAAGCGGGATGGACATCTACTTTGTATTCCCGGTAAAACTCATCACCTTTACCGTAAGGGAATAGCTGATCAAAGCTAATTTTACCTGCAACATAATACGTGGTTAACATGGGGTTGTAAATAGGCCACTTACTGTCCGTGAATACATGGATTTCTCCACCGTAACCGCTTCCCCGAAGAGCTTTTATGCATTCCGCACCAGCACATCCATTGCCGATGATAGCAATTTTATTCTCATTTTTATCCAAGTGCATCACTCCCACTTGTGCAGTATCTAGACATCAATTTGATACACAACATACAGATTTTATCATATTCTTTTAAGCCAATGACTCCAGCATGTTATCGTTAGTTTTATCTTTACATCGGAGGGCAGATACTAGCCTCTCTCTACTGGTTCCCAATTTAGCGTTTAGATCCGGGCTCACTCCTGAAGGTCGATGGTTAATTATCCAAAAGTGACATTGACTCCGATGATGGTTGCTATGCCCTTGAGGAATGGGGGGGTAGTTTGGATGGTCTGTGGTTCCTATTGCACAAAAGCCTGTTTTGTTACCTAGCAAAATGTATTTCTATTACTAATCCCCTCATTTTGTAAGGTAAAACGCCGTCGTAATTGACCTGGGGAGAGGGTGTATTTGTTATCTGGCGGCAGCAGGCGCCGCGTAATCAAAGCCTTTCAGCTTCCGGCGCTCCAGTTTTGCCTGGAGAATAAGCTCAAGAGCTCGGACCATGGCTGTGTCGGCACTGGTCACAAATGTTAAGGCATCACCGTTTTTTTCAACCCGTCCGGTGCGGCCGATGCGGTGAGTGTAGGCATCCGTGCTCTCCGGCATGTCGTAATTGATGACGTGCGAAATACGCAAAACATCGATGCCGCGGGCGGCAATATCGGTCGCCACCAGAATTTTGACCGAGCCATCGCGAAAGCCGTCAATGGCAGCCTGACGCCTGCCCTGAGTCAGATCGCCCTGCAATGAGGTGGCTCTGAACCCGGCTCTTTTCAGTTGCTGCATTACGCGCTCAGTACGATGTTTGGTACGCGTAAAGACAAGTACCGACTCCGTTTCAATACGCCGTAAGAGTTCTATCAGCAGCGCAGTCTTGCGATGTTGCTCAACCGGGTACAGCGCGTGCGACACTGTGAGTGCCGGCGCCGTGCGGCCGATTTGTACCGTAACCGGCTGGTGCAGTACATCTTGCACCAGACGCCGGATATCATCAGGCATGGTGGCCGAGAAAAGGAGCGTCTGGCGCTGCCCGCTAAGACACTTCAAAATATTCCGTATATCGGGCAGAAAGCCCATGTCAAACATCCGGTCCGCCTCGTCAATTACTAAAACTTCCACATGCGATAGGTCTATTGTGCCCTTCCAGACGTGGTCCAGCAGGCGGCCGGGACAGGCAACAGCTATTTCGGCGCCGCTGCGCAGTCCGTTTATTTGTTGCTGCATTCCCACCCCACCGTAAATAGCGATACTTCGCAGTCCGCTTTGACGGCCCAATTCACTAATCGCCTCGCAAGTTTGCTCAGCTAATTCACGCGTGGGTGAGATTATGAGAGCATTGACCCGCCCCCTGGGGGACTGCAGCAGACGCTGCAGAATTGGCAACACGAAGGCGGCGGTTTTACCGGTTCCGGTCTGTGCCAGACCAATGACATCGCGTCCCTGCATTATAGGAGGGATGGCTCGAACCTGGATGGGTGTGGGCGTAGTATAACCGAGCGCCCGCACACCGGCCATAACGCCGGGATGAAAATTAAATGCTTCGAAATTCATTAAAACTTAAACTCCTTAGAATGTTTATTTTAGGTTTGGTGTTTATTCACCCTCA
>CAZXYV010000116.1:0-5990 GCA_964645025.1 uncultured Dehalococcoidaceae bacterium
CCAGGTCCCTGGCTTTTTTAGGATAACTGGTGGCCGCCTCAAAGAACTCCCGGATAACCCCGGTCACGCCGCTGCTCGTCCGCCGGTAGTTAAGTACCAGTGTTTGATAGCCCTGGCTCTCCAGCTGCGATTTGATGCCGTCGAGAATGCTGCCCCAGCCGCTCGCCTGCGTGATATTCCAGCCCCATCCCCCCGAGTTAAAGACGATGACAAAATCCCTGTCTTTAACTTCCACGTACGTCGCCAGGAGCTGGTCGACGATATTTTGCAGCTTTTTCTGGCTGTTGCCCACCAGTTCGGTGGCCGTCTTGACGGCGCTATCAATCACCGCTTGCGGCACGGACGAATAGTCACAGGGCGGTAAACCGGGGTACTGGATACCTATATCTTGAGTCATCCCTACCTCTGAATCGTAGAATATCAGCCACGCCAGGGCAAGCAGGGGCAAGACCGCCAGTACCGTCATCCCCAGCCTGCCAGCTTTTTTTAACATTTTCCTCTCTTATATCTCATTCTAGCAACATTTACCGGACAATTCCAGAGAGTACTTTATCCAGAATAACAATTGCCCGGTCGACGTCTTTGTTGCCGATAATCAGCGGCGGCATCAGGCGGATAACGTTTGGCTTCGGTTGGTTGACCAGCAGGCCTTTCTCGAGACAGGCCTTCAGCACCGACTGTCCCATGTCGCCGTTGAATTCAATCGCTACGAGCAGGCCGCGGCCCCGTACCTCGGTGATGAAGGCGTATTTTCCCTTCAACCTCTTTAATCCCTCCATGAGATATTCCCCGACTTTTTTAGCGTTGCCGGCGATATCGTTATCGATAACATATTTCAGCGTGGCATAGCCGACGGCGCAGGCCAGCGGGTTGCCGCCGAAGGTAGAACCGTGGTCGCCAGCGACAAAAACGGAACAGCTTTCTTTGGCCAGCACCGCCCCGATGGGCACGCCGCCGGCCAGGCCCTTGGCCAGGGTCATGATATCCGGTTCGATGCCGTAAAGCTGATAGCCGAAGAGCGTCCCCAGGCGGGCGATGCCGGTCTGTATCTCGTCCAGAATCAGCAGAATACCCTTAGAGTCGCACCACTCCCGCACTTTCTTGATGTAATCATCATCCGGCATGATGACGCCGCTCTCCCCCTGTATCAGCTCCAGCATCACGGCACAGGTCCTGGCGGTGGTGGCCGCTTTTATCGCCTCGATGTCATTATTTTTAACGTTAATAAAGCCTTCCGGCAGGGGTACATAGGGTGTATGGAACGACTCCTGCCCGGTGGCGGCCGTCATGGCCAGGGAGCGTCCGTGAAAGGAGCCGAAGGTGGTGATAACCTCAAAGGCACCGTTCAGCTTGAGTTTGCCGTAGCGGCGGGCGAGCTTGACGGCGCCCTCATTGGCCTCCAGGCCGCTATTGCCGAAAAATACCCTGTTCAGGCAGCTGTTTTTCATTAACAGTTCGGCCAGCTGCAACTGGGGTACGGTATAGAACTGGTTGGAAGTTTGGATGAGCTTTTTCGCCTGCGCCTTAATGGCCTTGACCACGACAGGGTGAGCGTGCCCCAGGCAATTGACCGCCCATCCGGCGACAAAGTCCAGATACTCTTTACCTTTATCGTCCCAGACCCGGGCGCCTTTTCCCTTCACCAGGACCACCGGCAGGCGCACCTTTTCAAAGGTGCGCATATAGTACTTTTTTTCGAGCTCCATCCAGTCGGTCATGTCTCTACCTTCTCTTTTTTAAGTATCAAGTAGCAACCGCCAAGTATTAATCGCCTCCTCCCCCTTGCTACTTGATACTTGATACTTGTTACTTCCCCCTATATATCTCCGTGCCGCCGTCCCCGCCTTGAATTTCCTTAAGGAGGGCGTGCGGCTTTCTCCCGTCTATTATACGGGCTCTGGCCCCGGCATTTAAAGCCTTCAGGCAGGCATTTACCTTGGGAATCATGCCCCCGGAAATCACCCCCGAGGCTATCAATGCCTCCGCCTCTTTCCCGGATAGGCGGGACAATACCTGGCCGGAGGCATCGGTAATACCGGCCACGTCCGTCAGGAAGATAAGCCTTTTCGCACCGAGCGCCGCCGCAATATCGCCGGCGACGGGGTCGCCGTTGACGTTGACCAGGGACGGGGCATCCTCGGGTCTATCCACCGAGTAAAGGCTAACCGGAGAAATCACGGGCACAAAGCCCACTTTAAGCATGGCCTCCAATATTTCCGGATTCACTTTCGCTACCGCGCCCACGTAGCCCATCTCACGGTCTTTGACGCCACTCTCGATAAGGGCGCCATCGGCACCGCTGATACCGACGGCCCGCCCGCCGCGTATATTAATCGCCGCCGTGATTTCCTTGTTGACCAGGCCGGCCAGCACCGCGGTGACCACCTCCAGCGTCGGTTTATCGGTGACGCGCTCGCCGCGGACAAACCGCGTGGCGATACCCTGCCGCTTGAGCCAGTCCGTGACGGCGCTGCCACCCCCGTGGACCACCACCAGAGGCTTGCCCTGCTTTTGCACAGCAATGATGTCCTCGATGGTCGTGTCCCCGCTGCCGAAAGTAGACCCGCCTATTTTAATAACGGTAATATTTTTCATTTTTCTAAAAATCCTGAAAAAGCTATTTTACCTGTTCTTTTCCCTTTTGTAAAGGGTGCGGGTACCGATTTGTCAGAATTGCCTGTTACGTCGTGTATTCGGCGTTGATTTTCACGTACTCCGCCGAGAGGTCGCAGCCCCAGGCCGTGGCTTGAGCGTTGCCGAGATTCAGGTTTAGAGATATCGTCACTTCCTCACCGCCCAGGATTTTCACGACCTTTTCTTTATCGAAAGGCACGGGCTCCCCACCTTTAACGATGCGGACACCGCCGATTTCCAACTCGACCTTATCTGCATCCAGCGCGGCGCCGCTACGGCCGGCCGCCGCCACCACCCGCCCCCAGTTGGGGTCACAGCCGTGCACCGCCGTCTTGACCAGCGACGAACTGACTATCGTCCGGGCCGCCAGCCGGGCATCCGCTATGTTCGCCGCGCCGCTGACGTTAACCTCAATGAGCCGGGTAGCGCCTTCGCCGTCCCGGGCATTGGCCCTGGCCAGATAAATACATACTTTATTGAGGGCTTCCTGGAACATATCAGCCATCTGGCTACTTTTAGTGATTGGTTTACCACCGGCCATACCGTTAGCCATGATGAGCACCATATCGTTGGTGCTGTTATCGCCGTCGACCGAGACCATGTTAAAGGACATATCCGCAGCTTCGCGCAACGCCTGCTTCAGAAAAGAGGCGTCTACGGCGGCATCGGTGGTCAGGAAGCACAGGAGGGTGGCCATGTTAGGATGAATCATCCCCGCCCCTTTCGACATCCCGCCGATAGTAAAGTCGCCCGTCTTTACCGCCACCTCTTTGGGCACGGTATCCGTCGTCATGATCGCCCGGGCGATGTCATGGCCGCCTTCTACGGAGAGCTTAACCTCCGGTATCGCCGCCCGGATGCGCTCCATCGGCAACCTGGCACCAATAACGCCGGTGCTAGCGACCAAAACATCCTCTGTTGCCACGCCGGTATGGCGGGCAGTCATCTCCGTCATCTCTATAGCGTCAGCCATGCCCTGCTGGCCAGTGCAGGCATTGGCGTAGCCGCTATTAACGACCACCGCCCTGGTCTTACCACTCTTCAATCGCCGCATGTCCAGCATTACCGGCGCCGCTTTTACCAGATTCGTGGTAAAGACAGCCGCCGCCGTGCAGGGCACCTCGGAAAACAGTATCCCCAGGTCAAGACGTTTGGCTTCAGCGTGCTTGATACCGGCACTGGCCGCGCCGGCCAGAAAACCCCCGGGTGAGGTGACCCCGCCGGAAGGGATAAAACCGGGTTCGGATTTCATCTTATCAAAATATATCACACTGCACGCCTACAGGCAATCATCACGTCTGAGGTTGATACTCCTACCCAACATTAACAATTAATTAACCTTCACCTGTTAAAATATATATAGCGGGTCAAACGAAAATAAGGGTCTACCCCTACTAAAGTACGGGCTTGAACCGTTGACCGTGCCAGATTCAAGCATGTTACAATTTATTAAGGTAAGGTAACCTGTAACCGCCCTGAATCGTTATATCAATAGAGGGGAGTTTTTGTGACCTTTTCGTGATGTTTCGGTCGGTGTTTGAGAGTCGGCTGTGGTGCATGGCAGGTAATATATGTTCAGTATAAATATTAGATTGATTAACCTGCTTTTCGTAAGTGGTTGGAATCGGCGCTGGTGCCGTTACCCGTGACAAATGTAATTTTTACAGGTTATTAAAACCATGGCAGAATACTTAAATTCATGACGGCACATACTATTACGGGTTGGCCGCAGGCATTAAGCTGAAGATAAAAAGTTAGGAAGTTTAGAAAATGAATTCTATCGAGAGTAAATCAATAAAAGTCAACGGGCTTGATGTCCGTTATTATGCCGCCGGCCGGGGAGAGCCGCTGGTGGTGATTCACGGGGGCGGTGGCGACGCCCGGACCTGGTGGAAAAACATCGCTGAGCTGGCCTTGAAGTACACGGTCTATGCCCCGGACCTGCCCGGTTTCGGCGGTAGCCAGCCTCTCGTCGGCAATTATTATATACCTGAGCTGGCGGAGTTCTTAGACAGGTTCGCCGCCAGCCTGGGACTGGAAAAATTCCACCTCGTGGGTCATTCGCTGGGTGGCGGCATCGCGCTGGACTACACCCTGAAATCGCCGAATAGAGTTAAAAAGCTGGTGCTGATAAGCAGCCTGTGTCTGGGGAGGGAAATCTCTTTCTGGGTCAGACTCTGTTCAATCCCCGCGATAATACATTCGCTGGGGGCGATAATTATGGGGGTCCTGAGAGGCGTTAAATGGATGGTCAAGCAGCTTAACCCGGTCGAGTTTGTTATGCCGCTTACCCAGGCCAGCATGCTCGTGGGTGAAAATATGACCACTTTCAAACAGCAGAGCCTGGTGCTGGAAAGCCGGCTGGCTGAAGTTGCGGTGCCGACGCTGCTTGTCTGGGGGGCCAGAGACCCCATCGTACCGGTAAGTCAGGCCTACGCCGCGGCCAGCGTGATTCCCGATTGCCAGGTTAAGGTTTTTGAAAAGCGCGGGCATAATGTACACCGGGATGAGCTCAAGCAGTTTTCCAGCGTTCTTACCGGGTTTTTAGGGTAATTATTCACCGTCATTGCGAGGAGCCCCGATGAAATCGGAGCGACGTGGCAATCTCCTTTATTGAAGTAAACCAAAGTATGAGATTGCTTCGCCCTCGGGCTGAACTCGGGCTGAAGCCTCCCCGACTGCGGTCGGGGATGGTCTCGCAATGACAATCGAATTACAGTCGCGGTTTACAGATAAGCTCTTTTACCCTTAGACCAAAAAAACGGTGGGTATAGTCCGGTTTCACCACGATGGCTGTATCGGCGCCCCGGCCTGTGCCTCCGATAGAGATAATCTCTTCATCAGCACGCACCAGGCCGGCATCGGCGGCCATGGCGGCTATCTCGCAGGCGACTTTCATCCCCTGGCCGAACATCCGCAGCGTCATAGCAGCTATATCACCGACGGCCTGTGACGGCACCCACGGCCCGCCGGCAGGACTCAGGGCGCGATGGATGCCGCCCAGGGTATGGGCCGCGGTGACGATAATGCCCCCCTTATCCGCGACGATTTTCCGGTTCTCCTCCGTAAACTCCTGGGTATTCGGCTCGCGCATGCCGGTGACGTGAGTGACAATGATTACTTTATATCCTTTTAAAGCGTCCACGGCTTTGACGGCGGTAGCGCCGGTGGTGGAAGCCACCACGAAAGTCTGGATGCCCAGCGCCGCCGCCCGTTTCAGGGCCAGGGCTAAAGTTTTAGCGGTATTTTCCTCTCCGCCAGGTTTTTCAAAACAGACTGTTTTGATTTCCATATTACTCCTTTTATCTCTGTCAATCCGGCCTGACCACGTAGTTCCGTAAAGTGCCGATTTTCTC
>CAZXYV010000117.1:0-4001 GCA_964645025.1 uncultured Dehalococcoidaceae bacterium
AATATACCGTCGGCTATTTTACCGGCTGCATGACCGATTTCGTCTTTCCCGAGCTCGGCCAGAAAATAGTCCGTTTTTTCAATCGGAACGGCATCGAGGTAATCGTGCCGCGGGGCCAGGGGTGCTGCGGAGCGCCGGTGTTCCTCGGCGCGGGCGACTTTAAAACGGGACGTAAAATGGCCGACGCCAACCTGCGGGCGTTTAAAAACCTTGATTACGTGATTACCGACTGCGCTACCTGCGCTTCGGCGATGAAGGACTACGTAAAGTTCCTGGCCGATACCGACGAGCGAAAGCGGGACTATGCCGAATTCGCCGGTAAGATTAAGGACGTTACCGAGTTCCTCGTCGATATTGCTAAGCTGCCCGCTTCCGCCTATCGCGTCGCCCCGGAATTCAAAGGTAAGACGGTGACCTGGCACGAGCCGTGTCATCTGGGCCGCTACCTGGGCGTTAAAGAACAGCCGAGACGGATACTGAAATCCCTGCCCGATATCAGATACGTGGAAATGCCCCACGCGGACAGCTGCTGTGGCATGGCGGGGACTTTCAGCATCTACTTCTATGATTTATCACAGAAAATCGCTGCTAAAAAGGTAGCCGATATTGAATCGACCGGCGCGGATGTCATCGTGACGGATTGCCCCGGCTGCCAGATACAGCTCATAGATAGCCTCAAGCGGCACGGCCTGTCCCGGCAAGTCAGGCATATCATGGAGCTTTTCGCATAAAAGTTACGGTTATCATCCACCGTCCGTCTGGGGAAAAGCAACCTCGGTATACAGGAACTCTATCCTTTGTTTATGTTCCAGCTCCTGGGATGCCAACTCTTCGAGGAGCGTTTTTACTTTGCCCGGCGGGTGTGCGGCGGCCAGGTCTAAGTAGAAATCATGGGATGCTTTTTCACGGTTGGCGGCCAGCAGCAATACCTCGTCGAGCTTCATGTCCGGCTTTATCCGGGGTTGTTCGAGGTGCTCGGCGATTTTATAGTCGACGACATGATCTTTCTTCAAAGTGCCTTCCCCGAGTTCCCCGCACAGGTACTGACGCAGCAGCACTTCGTGCTTTTTCTCCACCTTCACCAGCTGGCGGAACATCTCCCGTCCGGCATCGTCGGTCACTTTCCGGCTCAGGTCCCGGTAAAGCTCCTGCGACTCGATTTCTTTCTGTATCGCCTTTTCCAGGGCACTCGCAACGGTCAGTTCTTTTATCATGATGAAATCCCCCGATGGCTCAGAACGGCCAACCTAAATATTTGATGGCCAGGATGGCGTGCACTACCACCGATGCCCAGAAAATCCACCAGATATAGCAATGGAATTTAAAATAACGCTGGTACCACCGGTGTTTCATCAGCCCTTGGCCTAGTCTTGAACCAGGCAGACATCGGCAGGAAAAGAATATCGCCAGCCCGGTTAACAGGTTGATAATGCCGAGGATAAAGAGAATACGCATTGCCACTAACGTGTTGAGCAATTTATCTCCTGCTGTATTATTTACTATTGAACGACAACTTTGCCTGTCATATATGGGTGAGGTACGCAGTAATATTCGTAGTCGCCCTTCAGGTTGAATGTATAGCTGAAACTCTGGCCCCGGGAGAATAAACCACTGTCAAAAAGGGGTGTACGGGTGGTCGCCGTATGCTGGATGGAGTCTTTATTCGTCCAGGTAACCGTGGTGCCCGTGGCTACTCTCAGTGTCGCCGGTGAGTACGCGTAGTTCTCTATTATTACTTCCGCCGTTGGCGCTGGTGTAAAGTCTGGCCCGGGTGTAGCTCCCGGTTGCGTTGGTTGAATGGTTAGATTTCCACCGGGTGTTGGCGTTGATGATGTTCCGCAGGAAACGGCAGCTATCAAACTCGATAATATCAGAACGGTAAAAATTGTTATATATAGTTTTCTTTTCACTCTTTATCTCCAAGTCAGGGTGGGGGAGCCGGTTATTTAAGCCGGCTTTCTACCGCTTTCCAGTTGATGTTCTTGAAGAACGCGGCGATGTAATCGGCCCGCTTCAGGCCGTAGTCCACCATGTAAGCGTGCTCGAAAACGTCCATTATCAGTATGGGGCGGCAGCCGGCGAGGTGGCCCACCTCGTGCTCATTTATCCACTGGTTGAAGAGGCCGCCTGTTATGTTATCCTGGTACAGTACCGCCCAGCCGATACCGCGCATCGCGCCCGTCGCCCGGAAGTCCTGCTCCCAGGCTTCATAGCTGCCATAGGCTTCGGCGAGTTTTTTCACCAGGGCGCCCGCTTTGTCCGGCACGGCCTTGCCTCCCAGATTTTCGAAGTAGTATTCATGCAGCCTCATACCGTTGAACTCGAAGCCGAACCGCCGCTTCAACTCGGCGTATTCGGGAGCCGCCATTTTACCCTCCTTCAGCAGCGCCGCCAGCAGGTCTGTCAACTTGTTGGTATTGGTCACATATCCCTGGTAGAGGGTGAAGTGATTGGTCAGCAGGGTCTGGCTGAAGCCCTCCATGCCGATGAGTTTACTGTAGTCTTTAGCTGTGTAGGCCATGTTTCCCTCCTTATTCAACCATCTCTATTGAGGACTCACTTAATTTTGCCGATAAACTCTTTTACTTGGTAGTCCCACTCACGGGACTCGAACGACACGGAAGAGCCTTTCCCCTTGGCGGAAGCGGTCACGGCGACACCGCCGCCGCCCCCCTGAAACTCGACACAGCAGGGGGCTTCTTCTTTGACCTCCAAACCGTAGCCCTGGGGCCCGAAGAATTTTATGGCGCGCTTGATGGTTTCTTCAGGGCTCAATTTGGTGGTAGTCTCGATGTTGAGCATAATTCTCCTTTCTCGAATATATTTCAAATAAGACCGGCATCCTTATGTTTCCGGGCGATAGCGTCCGCCAGGTTGTCCAGCGCCTGGTAATCGGCTTCTTTCGGGAGTCCCTTGCAGAGCACCGGCGCGAGTATCTCTACTTTCAGGTTGGGAATCGTCGCGGCTATTATCTCCACCGTCTTGCCTCCCCACCCGTAAGAGCCGATGATAGAAGCGAATTTGACCTTGGGTCTCAGGGCATTGGCCAGGAAGGCCGCGTAGGCGACGTTAGGATGCGGCCCGGCGTGGACGGTAGGCGCCCCGATGACAATCGTCGCGGCATCTACCAGCGCCATGGCCAGCTTGCCGATGTCGGTTACCGCCAGGTCGAACTGCTTCACGGTGACACCCCGCCGGGACAGGGCTTCCACGAGGTAGACGACCATGCGGCGGGTGCTGCCGTGCATCGAGATATAGGGCAGCACGACGATATTTCCCGGCTCATCGTAAGCCCAGCTATGATAGGCCTTGAGGATGAACTCCGGTTTAGCATACATCGGGCCGTGGCTGGGCGCAATAACGTCAATTTTGTATTCTTTGATTTTCTCCAGGTTCTTCTGAATTTGCATGCGGAAAGGCATCATGATTTCGGCATAGTACCGCTTGGCCGCCTCGTAGACCTGCCCCTCATCGGAGACGAACATGTCTGTGGTGGCCAGGTGCGAACCGAAGAAATCGCAGGGGAAAAGTATCTTTTCCTCCCGGAGGTAGGTGAGCATCGTCTCCGGCCAGTGTACCCACGGGGCATGGATGAACTCCAGCGTCCGGCCGCCCAGGGCAATCGTCTCTTTATCGGCGACAGTCTTGAACCTGTCTTTAGCAATCAGTAAATGGTCGATGAGCAGTTCCTGGCACCGGGGCGTGCAGACGAGTTTCGCCCCGGGGTATTTGGCCAGCACCTGAGGGAGAGTGCCGGAATGGTCCTGCTCGGCATGATTGGCGATAACATAGTCGATGCGGTCGATATTCAGCTGCTCCAGGTTACGGAACAGGACATCCTGCATGGTAGGGTCAACGGTTTCTATCAGGGCGGTCTTCTCGCTGCCTTTGACAAGATACGAGTTATAGCTCGTGCCGTCCGGGAGGGGTATCAGGGAGTCGAATAAACGCCTGTCCCAGTCGATAGCGCCGACGCAATAGATGTCCTTTTTGAGTTCTCT
>CAZXYV010000117.1:4101-5985 GCA_964645025.1 uncultured Dehalococcoidaceae bacterium
TACTGGTAGTTGATGACGAAGTTAGAATCCTGAACTTCCTCGTCTCCAAGCTGAGGACTTCCGGGTATGATGTGCTTACCGCCCGTAACGGCGCCGAGGGTCTGGAGCAGGTGAAGGCGCAGGAGCCAGAGCTTATCGTGCTCGATGTCCTCATGCCGAAAATGGACGGTCTGGAGATGCTCAAAGAGCTCCGCAGTTTTTCGGTGGTGCCGGTGATTATCCTGACGGCGAAAGGCGCCGATACCGACCGGATTAAAGGCCTCCAGCTGGGGGCCGATGACTATCTACCCAAACCCTTTAATCCGGATGAGCTGGTGGCCAGGATTGAAGCTATCAGACGCCGGCTCGGTTCCGCGGACAAACGTGAAATCCCGCAGAGCTACAAGATGGGAAATGTTACCGTAGATTTCAAAAACCGGGATGTTACGGTTCATGGCGAGACGAAGTACCTCACCCGGATAGAATGGCTCCTGTTGAGCCAGCTCATCGGTAATGCCGGCCGTCTGATGATGTATGAAGAGCTGCTCACCAACGTGTGGGGGCCGGAGTACCGCGACGACGTACAAATACTGAGGACGTGGATAAGCCGTCTACGCAGCAAGCTGGAGAGCGACCCCGCGAACCCGGGGATTATCCGCACCATCCCCAAGACCGGCTACATCATCGACCGCCCGGAGTCGGAATAGCCCGCTTTCTATCTTTTTATCTATAAACGACCTGCAATTGACATAGTTTTGTAACTTTTCACCCCCCGATTTTATAACTTCTTTATTGCCAGAGGTTTATTATCTCTTTGTAAGGTTTTTAAACCCCTTCTTCCGGCAGCCTGCCTTTTAAGGTGGGATAATCTGCAAAGAAGGGGGGAGACCGCGATGGGAAAGCTTAAAATAGGCAGTTGCCCAAGATGTAACAAGGGTGAAGTCTTTATCGACCGGGACCAGTACGGCTGGTATGAATGCTGCCTGCAGTGCGGCTATTCCCGCGACCTGCCCGATATAGCAACACCGGTGGCCAATGAATGGAAAAACAGGGAAAAAGATGGCGTACCGGTAAGAAAGGACAGGTCGTTTACTATAAGTAAGGGAGTGTAGAGGCAGGCCGGATGGTAACTTAGTTATCCGGCGCCGGCCTGCCGCGCTCCCGATGTATAAAAAGGGATAGAGGCTCAAAGAGACCAATCCCGGGTGGAGAAATGATATGGTAATGGCAACTTTAGAAACACCTGACATAAAAAAAGTAGAGACCGGATTCCTCAGGCGCGTGGCCATTTTTTCCGGGCTTGATGACAGCGTGCTGGAGAGAATCGGCCGGTTGATGGTGGCCAGGGAAGTTAAAAAACACGAGATAATCTGGCTGGAGCAGGAACCGGCCAGGATGATTTATTTTGTGGCAGAAGGACTAATCAAACTTTTCAAGACCTCGAACGGCGGCAAAGAGCAAATCCTCCGGCTGGCGCACCCCCGCGATTGTTTCGGTCATGCCGGCGCCCTGAACGGCGGCAGCCACCCGGAGAGCGTCCAGGCGGTAGTGTCTTCGGTGCTTTACGGACTCGCCAGTCATGACCTGGAAGCTTTACTCGGAGAGTACCCGCAGGTTGCCCGTAACGCTATCAAACTGCTGGCTACGGAGATGCACCACTATATGTCCCTGGTGGAAGACCTTTCCCTGAGATGCGTCAGCGGGCGCCTGGCCAAGATGCTGCTGACGGATAACGTCAAAGGTGCCTGTAACACCGCACTGGTTCTCACCCGCGCCGATATGGCAGCCATGACCGGGACGGTGCGTGAGGTAATCGGGAAATCGCTGAAAACTTTGGAAGACAAAGGCGTCATCCGCTACGACCGCCATCAAATCGTCATCCGGGACCGGGAAGCGCTGAAATCC